>JBBRUE010000178.1:0-9963 GCA_038248085.1 Myxococcales bacterium
CGGCCACTCGGTGATCATCAAGAAGATCTCGATGCCCCGTATGTCGCAGGAAGAGCTCGAGGAGGCGATCCAGTGGGAGGCGGAGCAGCACATCCCCTTCGACATCAAGGACGTCAACCTCGACACGCAGATCCTCCGGCCCGACGCGAACGACGCGACCGGCCAGATGGACGTGCTGCTCGTCGCCGCGAAGAAGGACATGATCAACGACTACTCGTCGGTGGTGTCCGAGGCGGGGCTCACCCCGGTGGTCGTCGACGTCGACGCCTTCGCGGTGCAGAACTGCTTCTCGGCGAACTATGAAGTTCCGGCCAACGAGACGGTGGTGTTGATCAACGCGGGCGCCGCGGTGGTGAACATCAACATCCTCGCGGCGGGCGTGACCACCTTCACCCGCGACGTCACCATCGGTGGCAACCAGTTCACCGAAGAGATCCAGAAGCAGCTCAACGTCTCCTACGAGGAGGCCGAGGCGCTGAAGGTCGGCGGCGGTCGGGGTGATGCTGACGCCGTCGTTCCGCAGGAAGTCGAGAAGGTGATGACCCAGGTCGCCGAGCAGGTCGCCGGCGAGATCCAGCGTTCGCTCGACTTCTATGCAGGCACCGCGGCCGACGCGAACTTCAGCAAGGTGTACCTCTCGGGTGGCACGGCGAAGGTGCCGGCGCTCTTCAAGACCATCGAATCGCGCGTCGGCGTGCCGGTCGAGATCTTGAACCCGTTCAAGCGCATCGAGATCGACAACCGCAAGTTCGACCCTGCGTTCATCATGGACGTGGCGCCTCAGGCGGCCGTGGCGGTGGGCCTCGCGCTCCGCAAGCCCGGCGACAAACTCGACTGACCCGAGGACACACGAGATGATGATCCGCATCAACCTCCTGCCTGTCCGGCAGGTCCAGAAACGCGAACAGGGGCGACAGTTCCTCGTCCTTCTCGTCGGCACCCTGATCATCGCTGGCGCGGCGAACGCGTATTGGTACGTCTGGATGGACGGCAAGCGTGAGGCAGCGCAGCGCCGGCTCGACGACACCAACGCGAGTATCGCTCGGCTCGAAAAGGTGATCGGCGAGGTGAACAACCTCGCCAAGCGCAAGAAAGAGGTCGAGGAGAAGCTGACGGTCCTCGAGAAGCTCACCAAGCAGCGGGCCGGGCCGGTCAAGCTCCTCGACGCGCTCGCAACCGCCATTCCCAAGAAGGTGTGGATCATCGCCTTCGAGGAGAAGTCGGGCGCGGCGACCATGTCAGGCAACGCCGAGAGTTATGACGACGTCTCGGAGTTCATGCGCGGCCTCAAGAACATCGTGTGGACGCCCAAGGGTATGGGCCGGGTCGTCGAGCAGAAGCGGGACGGCAGCGGGGCGCGGGTCGAACTCCTTAACAGCGAGGCGGCGATCGAGGAGTTCCCCACGGCAGATCTGGGCTTCTTCTTCTCGAACATCGAATTGAAGCAGACCGAGGCCGCGATCGGGACGGGGACGAAGTTGGGAACCCGGACCGTCAAGTTCGAGATGTCTCTGACAGTGAATCTGGCGATCTGAGGCCGACGTGGAACAGCTCATCGAACGAGTCAACAAGCTCGCCACACCGGTCAAGGCCGGCATCATTCTGGGGATCCTCGTGGCGCTCACTGCCGGGACATACTTCCTGGCGATCAGCGACGTCGAAGATCGCCTGACTGGCATTCGCTCCGACCAGTTGGCGAAGGACCAGGTCCTCATGCAGAAGCAAGCGATCGCGGACAACCTCAACGAGCGGCGAAAGGAGATGGACGCGCTCGAGCAGCGGTTCCAGGAGGCGCTCACTCAGCTTCCCGAGAAGAAGGACATCGAGGAGCTCCTCTCGCAGCTCAATGACGTCGGCAAGAAGTCGGGGCTCGAGATCAGCCGCGTCGTCCCCGGCGCCGAAGTGCCCGAGGGCTTCTATTCGCGCATTCCCATCAGCATGGCCGTGAGCGGCAACTACCACGAGGTCGCGATGTTCCTGCAGGAGATCGCCAACCTCCGGCGCATCGTCAACGTGTCGCAGCTCAAGCTCGGCGGCCCTCAGGCGCGTGGCGACAAGGTGACGTTGAGCTCAGAGTTCATGGCCACCACGTTCCGGTTCACCGACACCACTGCGAAGAAGGGGGCGAAGCCGTGAAGCCGCTCACTTTCAGGAGCGTCGTTCTCGTCGGCGGGTTCAGTCTGCTGGCGGGCTGCGGCGAAGAAGCCGCGCCGGTGGCGCCCGTCGCCGCGGTGGCGGCCGCCAAGAAGAAGGCCGAGGTGGTGCCGGTCGTGGCGGCGACCGAGGTCGACTACGCCTACAACGCCATCAACAAGCGAGACCCGTTCCGCGGCAACGTCGAAGAGGGCGCCCGCGGCAACAGCGGCCCGACCCCCGCCGGACCTGAGTGCACCGACCCGCTCTGCCTCATCGACCTCGACGACCTGACCGTGGTCGCCGTGGTCAGCGGAGACGCGAACCCGCTGGCAATGGTGGAAGATCGCACTGGCGTCGGCCACCTCGTCCGCCGCAACACTCGCATGGGGAAGCAGGGTGGCAAGGTCACCCAGATCCTCCGCGACTGCATCGTGGTGACGTCCTTCATCAGTGGCGGCTCCGACGGCAAGCCGCAGGCGAACAAGCAGCCCATGTGCGTCAAGACCGACACGAGGAGCACCCCCGCCCTCGATCTGTTCAAGAACAAAGAGTTCATTCCGTGACCGAGCGCGAGAGAGCAATGAGCCAGGAGAAGACCATCATGAAGAGTGCCCTGTTGTTCGCCGGGCTCCTCGCCACATCGGCGTTTGCCGGTGGAAACGCCCTGACGGCCGTCTCCATCGCTCCGACGGGCGGTGGGGTCGACATCACGGTGAAGTGTGCGCAGCCGCCCGTTTTCAACGTGTTCCGGCTCAAGGAGCCCGACCGCCTGGTGGTCGACGTCTCCAACGGCAGCGTCGACGCCATCAAGGGCCACCACGAGGGCGCGGGGCCGGTCACCGGCATCGTGGCTTCGCAGTTCTCTGACGCCAAGGCCGAGGTCGGCCGCCTGCTCCTCGGTCTGGCGAATGCCCGCCGCTACGACGTCAGGGCGGTCGACAACACCCTGGTGATTTCCATCGAGGGTGAGCCCGTGGCGGAGGCGCCGGTGGCGACCGCTCCGGTGGTCCCCGTCGATGCGCGGCCGTCCGTGGTTGGCGAGACGGTCATCGCCTCGCGGGTCGACGAGAAGGCGGTCACGAAGCCGGCGAGCCATCTGAAGGCCATCACCGCCTCGAGTGACGGGCTGCGGTTGGTGACCGACGGAGAGGTGGCACGGTTCGAGGTGATCGAACTGGCCGACCCCTCGCGTCTCGCGATCGATCTCTTCGGCCTCAAGGGTTCGCCCCGTACCCCGCGCGTGATGCTGGCCAACGTGCGTGACGTCCGGGTCGGCGCTCATGAGGACAAGGTGCGCGTGGTGGTGGAGTTCACCGAGCGGCCTACGTTCGATGTTCGCCGCCACCATGATGGCGTGGCGATTGGCATCAAGGCAGCGCCTTTCCGTGAGGCCCCGCTGGCAGGTGCGAGCGAGTCCGAAGTGGTGATCGATGGCACGCCGTTGGCGCTCGAGGTGGACTCGGCGCCGGCAGCCGAAACCCGCGCCGACGTCACCGACGTCAGCTTCAAGGAGTCAGCGAGCGGCGGGGTGGTCCAGGTGAAGCTCAAAGGGGCCGTGAAGTGGACGGTCGAGCGCCCCGACGGCAAGAGCGCGGTACTCAACCTCGAGGGGGCACACATCGCCCGTCAACTCGAGCGCAGCCTGGATACGAGCGCGCTCGAGACCCCGGTCAAGATGGTCAGTGTCTTCGCGGTGCCCGGCAATGCGAACCGGGTGCGGGTGGTGGTGGCAGGCGAGCAGGCGCTCGACCAGTTGGTCACCGAGCGGCCGGGCGTGATGCAGTGGCGCTTCACCGCGAAGGGCGCGGCGGAGCAGCTCGTCGCCGAAAATCGCGCCGCTGGCTTCTCGACCGAGGCGAACGAAATCTCCGATGAGGGGGCGCCCCAGCAGCGCCGCAACTACGTCGGCAAGCGGGTGTCCTTCGAGTTCAAGGACATCGACATCCACAACCTGCTGCGCATCATCGCTGAGATCTCGAAGAAGAACATCGTGGTCGCCGACGACGTGGCCGGGAAGATCACCGTGCGCCTCCGCAATGTCCCGTGGGACCAGGCGCTGGACCTCGTGCTTCGCTCGAAGAGCCTGGGCAAAGAAGAGTTCGGGAACATCATCCGCGTGGCCCCGCTCGCGACGCTCGAGACGGAGGCGAAGGCGCGCAAGGAGCGCCAGAAGGCGCGCGATGATTCTGCTCCGCTCTCGGTCACGCTGATTCCGGTCAACTACGCCACGGCCGCCGAGATGGCGGCGCGGGTCAAGGAAGTGTTGTCGGCCCGCGGCAACGTCACCGTCGACACGCGCACCAACACGCTCATCGTGCGCGATCTCCCGGAGAACGTCGGCAAGGTCCGCTCGTTGGTTTCCAGCCTCGACCTCCAGACGCCCCAGGTGCTGATCGAGGCCCGCATCGTCGAGGCCAGCACCTCGTTCCGGCGCGAAGTCGGCATCCAGTGGGGTGGTCAGGGCCTGATGTCGTCGACTCTCGGAAACCCGACCGGCCTGACGTTCCCCAGCTCCGTCGGGATCATCGGCGGCGCCTCCCAGGCTGGCAGCATCGGAAACCCGACCGCGTCGAACTACGCCGTCAGCCTTCCGGTCGGGGTGACCGACGGGTCGGGCGGTGCGCTCGGCATGGTGTTCGGGTCCGCCGGTGGTGCCGTTCAGCTCAACCTCCGGTTGTCGGCGCTCGAAGCGCAGGGCGCGGTGAAGACCATCTCCGCACCGAAGGTCACCACCCTCGACAACGCCACCGCCCGCATCAGTCAGGGTGTGTCGATCCCCTTCAGCCAGGTGTCGGCCGCAGGCGCCAACACGCAGTTCATCGAGGCGCGCCTCTCGCTCGAAGTGACACCGCACATCACCCAGGACTCGAGTGTGCTGATGGCCATCCGCGCCGAGAACAACCAGCCCGACCCTTCGAATACCGGGGCCAACGGCCAGCCCGGTATTTCCCGGAAGGAAGCGACGACCAACGTGCTGGTGAAGGACGGGGAGACGACGGTCATCGGTGGCATCTATGTGCGCACCGGGTCGACCGATCAGGCGGGCCTGCCGATCTTGAGCAAGATTCCCGTGCTCGGCTTCTTTTTCCGCAACTCGCGTGAGCGAGAGACCAAGAACGAACTGCTCATCTTCATCACGCCGCGAATCCTCAACCGAAGTGCGGTTGCCCAGAACCCGTGAGGTCTCACATGAAAATCCGTACTGCGATGTTGCTCAGCATGGGCCTGATTGCTGGTTGCGCCAACCAGGTCGAACCGGTCACGATCGAGATGTTCTACCAGTTGGGCACCGACGGGACTAATCAGCAGTCCTGCCTCGCTATCGAGAAGCCGGTACGGGCCACCGCTGGTTCACTCGACGTGGCGGCTGGTTCCCCCCAGTTCATTCTCGCCGTCAGGCTCGCGATCTCGAAGGAGTACGGGGCACAGGGGCTCGCGCTGAAGACGGGCGAGGTCCTCGAAGCTGCCAAGCGGAACCGCCCCGTCATCACCCAGCAGGTCATCACCTACCGGCTCAGCAAACGGCTGGGGGCCGCACCCAAGCCCTTCATCACCAATCGCACCCTCCAGTTCACCTCCGACCTCCAGAGCTTCGACATGCCGATTCAGTTCATCAGCCCTGAGTTTGGTGCCCAGCTGTTCGATGGGCTGACGGCCTCCAAGACGCTTGACGACTCCGTCGACATCCAGGCTGATGTCGAGTTTAAGGGCGAGTTGTCTGCGACGAAGACTCCCTTCGACACCGGCATCGTGACGTTTCCGATCCGCGCGTTCCGCTCACAGCCGGACCCGTGCGCCGGCACCGGCGAGTACAGACGCTTCCCGTTCGCGGTCGATTCGATGAGCGGGACGGCTGTGGATGAGTGCAGATATGTAGGCCAGCAGGTGGGGGTCATCTTTCTTCCCGCGCCTCCCAACCCAGCGGATTGCTGCGTCCCTGGCTCGGTCGGGTGCTGAATGGGTTTCCGTGAGCATCTGGAGGCCGTGGTCAGCACCGTCGACGGTGCGGTGCTTTGTGCGCTGGTGGGGTTCGATGGCATCGCGGTCGACACCCATCAACCCGATGCACGGGCCGAGGTCGCGGCGACCCTCGAGATCCAAAACGCGCTCACCGAGTACGGCAACCTGCTCAGCCAACTCAAGATCACCGCCGAGACGCTGAAGACCGGGGCGATGACGGAACTCTCGCTCAACAGCGAAAAGCTCCTCACCATCATGCGCATGGTGAACAACGAGTACTACGTGGTGTTGGCGCTGTTGCCCGAAGGCAACTACGGCAAGGGCCGGTACGCGCTGCGGCTCGCCGCGCCGAAGCTCGCCAAAGAGCTCTGAGAAGTCCCTTACGCACCTGCGAAATCCCTGACGCGCCGGGCCTCGTTCAGGCCCGGCGCGTTGTGCTTGCGAGGGGGATGCACCGGGAGGTAAGGGACGCGTCAATTCGTAGCTCCCCCTTCCAAGAGGAACACCCCATGGCTGGCGTCATCGACACGTCCGAATTCCGCAAGGGCATGAAAATCGAGATCGACGGAGAGCCCTTCGAGATCCTCGACTTCCAGCACGTGAAGCCCGGCAAGGGCTCGGCCTTCACCCGCACCACGATCCGCAGCGTGATCAGCGGGCGCAACCTCCAGCCGACGTTCAAGAGCGGCGACAAGGTCGACCGGCCCGACATCGAAGAGCACGACATGACGTACCTCTACGCCCAGGGCGACGAGTACCACTTCATGGATCAGAAGAGCTTCGAGCAGACCTACCTGGGCGAGAAGGTGCTCGGCGAGGCCAAGAAGTACCTCAAGGAGAACATCAACGTTTCCGTGCTCTTCTTCAACGGCAAGGCCATCGGCGTGACGATGCCCAACTCCGTCGAGCTCAAGGTCACCAAGTGCGACCCCGGCGTGCGGGGCGACACGGTGTCCGGCGCGCAGAAGCCCGCGATCCTCGAGACGGGCTACGAGATCATGGTGCCCCTCTTCATCAACGAGGGCGACGTGCTGAAGATCGACACGCGGTCGGGCGAGTACCTGACCCGCACCTCGACCGTCTGACCCGCCCCTCTCCAGGACAACGACAAGATCATGGCGACCAAGGCAAAGGCGAAGGACACCGTTCAGGTCGGTGGGACCACATCCCTCGACGTCGAGGCATTGCGGCAGATCGTCGAGATCCTCGAGTCGAGTGAGATTTCGCGCCTCGACTGGACCAATGGAGACGAGCGCCTGACCATTCGGCGCGGGCCTCCGGCGGCGCAGGTGGTGCAGCACGTCGGCGCCCCGATGTCGTCCCCGGCGTCGGTCACCGTGATGTCCGCTCCGGCTGCGCACGCCACGCCCGGTGAGTTCCGCCCTCGCCCGTCGGCGCCCCCCCGCGCGGCCGACGGCGCCGAGAAGAAGGGGCACGTCATCACGTCGCCCTTCGTCGGTACTTTCTACCGATCGCCCGCGCCCGATCAGCCGTCGTTCATCGAGTTGGGGGCGCCGGTGAAGAAGGGCCAGGTGCTCTGCATCATCGAGGCGATGAAGCTGATGAACGAGATCGAGTCCGAGGTCGCCGGCAAGGTCGCCGAGTGCCTGGCGCAGAACGGACAGCCGGTCGAGTTCGGCCAGGTGCTCTTCCGCATCGAGCCGGCTTGAGTTCAGCCCCAACGAGGGAGCGCAAAGTGTTCAAGAAGGTGCTGATCGCGAACCGCGGAGAGATCGCGCTCCGGGTCATTCGCGCATGCCGGGAACTGGGCATCGCCACCGTCGCCGTACATTCCACGGCCGACGCGAACGCGCTCCACGTGCGTTTCGCCGACGAGTCAGTGTGCATTGGCCCGCCTCCGTCCAAGGAGAGCTACCTCAACGTGCCCGCCCTGCTCTCGGCCGCAGAGATCACCCGCGCCGACGCGATTCACCCCGGGTACGGGTTTCTCTCGGAGAACGCGGAGTTCGCGGACGTCTGCCAGAAGTGCCAGATCACCTTCATCGGGCCGCGGCCGGAGCACATCAGGCTGATGGGGAACAAGGTGCGGGCCCGCGAGGCGGCGAAGGCGGCGGGTCTGCCGCTCCTGCCTGGATCGCCGGGCGTGCTCAAGAGCTCCGAGGAGGCCGAAGCGCTCGCCCGGGAGGTCGGCTACCCGGTCATCCTCAAGGCGGCGGCGGGTGGTGGTGGCCGCGGCATGAAGATCGTCCGCGAACCGCGCGCGATCGCCCAGGCCTTTGCGACGGCGTCGGCCGAAGCGGTCAACGCGTTCAGCAATGGTGACATGTACCTCGAGCGGTACGTCGAGAAGCCGCGCCACATCGAGATCCAGATCGTCGGCGACAGCTTCGGCAACGTGGTGCACCTCTTCGAGCGTGAGTGCTCGGTGCAGAGGCGCCACCAGAAGTTGATCGAAGAGGCGCCGTCGATGGCCGTCAGCCCAGAGCTCCGCGAGGAGATGGGCCGGGTGTCCGTCGAGGCCATGAAGGCGATCGGCTACTCCAGCCTCGGCACCATCGAGTACTTGATGGACGAGAAGGGTCGCTTCTATTTCATGGAGATGAACACCCGGGTGCAGGTCGAGCACCCCGTCACCGAACAGATCACGGGCGTCGACCTGGTGCGCACCCAGTTGCTGCTGGCGATGGGCGAGAAGCTGCCCTTCACCCAGGCCGACCTGTCGATCAAGGGCGCGGCGATCGAGTGCCGGGTCAACGCGGAAGATCCCGTGACCTTCGCTCCGTGGCCGGGCAAAATTACCGCCTACAGCCCCCCCGGTGGTTTCGGGGTGCGCGTCGATTCGGCGGCCTACGAGAACTACACGATCCCTTCGCACTACGACTCGCTCGTG
The DNA here is from genome assembly GCA_038248085.1 of Myxococcales bacterium. Classification (GTDB taxonomy): domain Bacteria; phylum Myxococcota; class Myxococcia; order Myxococcales; family Myxococcaceae; genus Archangium_A. The sequence goes on from JBBRUE010000178.1 coordinate 8,948, forward strand.
GCGAAGCTGATCGTCACCGCCGACACCCGTGACCTGGCCATTCGGCGCATGCAGCGGGCGCTGGCCGAGTACGTGGTGCAGGGCATTCGCACCAACATTCCCTTCCACCGGGCAGCCCTTCAGGAAGAGAGCTTCATCCGGGGTGAATACGACACCCGCTTCGTCGAGCGCATGCACGCGTCCGAGACCGGGACCCAGCGCCTGAAGAAGGCTGTCGAAGAGACTCCCTGAACAGCGATCTGGTTCTTGGACCCCTCCGCATCCGTCTGGTAGCGTTCGCCGGTCGCCCACGGGTTTTCCTGGGTCAAAACTTCAGTCGTTCCTGATCCTTGGACAAGAACAAGATCATCGAGGCCGCCGCCAAGCTCGTCGCCAAGGGGGCCTACGACAAGGCCATCAAGGAGTACCAGAAGGTCCTTGATGCGGACCCGAAGGACGTGCGGATTCTCCAGAAGATGGGGGAGCTGTACCAAAAGAAGAACGACAACGGTCAGGCCGCCCAGTACTTCACGCGCGTCGCTGAGAGCTACACCAACGACGGCTTCTTCCTGAAGGCTGTCGCGCTCTACAAGCAGGTGCTCAAGCTCGACCCGACGTTGATGGACATCAACATCAAGCTGGCCGAGTTGCACCAGCAGCTCCAGCTGATGGGCGAAGCGATGGTCTATTACCAGATCGTCGCCAACCACTGGGACAAGCAGGGCGACACGCGGCGCAGCCTCGACGTGCTGCGCAAGATGGTCGACCTCGATCCCGACAACGTTCCGTCGCGGCTCAAGCTCGCCGATCTCTACATTCGCGAGGGGCTCAACGGCGAAGCGGCCGCGGAGTTCATCAAGGCCGCGGAGCACTACAAGCGCAACGGGCGCACCGACGACTACCTCCGGGTCGCCGAGCGGCTCTCGGCGTTGCAGCCCGACAACCTGCAGCTCGCCAAGGAACTCGCTGAGGCGTACCTCCAGAAGAACGATCAGAAGCGTGCCCTGGCGAAGCTGCAGATCTGCTTCAAGGCCGAC
>JBBRUE010000179.1:0-9957 GCA_038248085.1 Myxococcales bacterium
GCCGTGTAGAGCAGGAAGGCGCCGAACACGTAGAGCAGCCACTCGAACTTCGCCACCAGCGCGGTGCCGAGGAAGATCAACGTTCCCCGCATCACGAACGCCCCGATGATCCCCCAGTAGAGGAGCCGGTGCTGCGCGCGGTTGCTGATCTTGAACGCGCTGAAGATGACGAGGAAGACGAAGAGGTTGTCGACCGAGAGCGCGTACTCGATGACGTAGGCCGTGAGGAACGGGACCGAGGCCGTGGTGCCGTACTCGTAATGCAGGAACCCGGCGAACCCGAGCGAGAGGCTCACCCAGATGCCCGTCCACAAGCCGGCCTTCTTGGCGGTGATCTCCTTCCCTCCGGCCGCGAAGAGATCGATCGCGATGACGACGATGGCGCCAGCGAGGAATGCTGCCCAGAGGACGGGGGTACCCACGGCGAAGCGTCTAAGAGCGACCGCTCGCCGGGTCAATCATCCGTTGGTTGCACCCTCAGCACCAAGACCGACCCCTCGGGCACCTCGATGGTCTCCCCCGCTCCGCAATTCAGGGGCCGGACCGCCTCGGTCGCCGTCTCGAGCAGCAGCTCCCACGCCGCGCCCCAGCTGGCGGGCGGCATCACCACCGCCACCGGCGCGGGCCCCGAGTTCAGGTAGATGAGCAGCGTGTCGCCCACCACCCGGTGCCCCGTCGGGTCCCGCATGGTGATCGCGTCGCCGCCGAGGAAGAGGCCGAAGCACCGCAGCTCGGGGTTGCTCCAGTCGTCGGACCCCAGCTCGTGGCCCGCGGGGTGGAACCACACCAGGTCGCGGAACGCCGAGTCGTCGAGCGTCTTGCCGAGGAAGAAATTGCGCCGCAGGAGCACCGGCTGCGACAGCCGGAGGTGGGCCAGCCTTCGGGTGAACTCCAACAGCGAGCGCTGGCGCTGCGTCAGGTTCCAGTTCACCCACGAGAGCTCGTTGTCCTGGCAGTAGGCGTTGTTGTTGCCCTTCTGCGTGCGGCCGAACTCGTCGCCCGCCAGTAGCATCGGCGTGCCGACCGAGAGGAAGAGCGACGCGAGGAGGTTGCGGGCCAGGCGATCGCGCTCGGCGTTGATCGCCGCGACCTCCGTGGGGCCCTCGACGCCCGCGTTCGACGACTGGTTCTCGTCGGCGCCGTCGCGGTTGTCTTCCTGGTTGGCCTCGTTGTGCTTGCGCTCGTGGCTGACGAGATCGGCCAGGGTGAAGCCGTCGTGGCAGGTGACGTAGTTGATCGACGCGCTCGGCCGCCGGCCCGAGACCTTGAAGTAGTCGGAGCTCCCCGAGAGCCGCGACCCGAGCTCCGCGAGCTGCCCCGAGTCACCGCGCCAGAACCGGCGCACCGTGGTGCGGTACCGATCGTTCCACTCCGCGAAGGGCATCGGGTAGTTGCCCAACCGATAGCCGCCCGGCCCGACGTCCCACGGCTCGGCGATCAGCTTCACGCGCGAGAGCACCGGGTCCTGGAAGATCGCCGCGAAGAACGCCGAGTGGGGGTCGAACTCCGCCGAGGGCCCGCGCGCGAGCGTGGTAGCGAGATCGAAGCGGAAGCCATCGACGTGCATCTCGCGCACCCAGTAGCGCAGCGAGTCGAGCACCAGCTTGAGCACCTGCGGCCGGTGCAGGGCCAGCGAGTTGCCGCAGCCGGTGAAGTCGCGGCACAGCGCGCGGTCGCGCTCGTCGAGCCAGTAGTAGGTCGCGTTGTCGATGCCCCGCAGCGACAGCGTGGGCCCCTGCTCGCTGCCCTCGCACGAGTGGTTGTAGACGACGTCGAGGATCACCTCGATGCCCACCTGGTGGAGCGAGCGCACCATCTCCTTGAACTCACGCACCTGCTGCCCGCGGTTCCCCGAGGCGCTGAAGCGCTGGTCGGGCGCGAAGAAGCCCAGCGTGTTGTAGCCCCAGTAGTTGGTGAGCTTGCGCTCGCTGAGGAAGCCCTCGGGCACGCACTCGTGCACCGGGAGCAGCTCGACGCTGGTGACGCCCAGCTTGAGCAGGTGCTCGAGGACCGAGGGGTGGGCCAGGCCCGCGTAGGTGCCCCGCAACACCGGCGGCACGTCCGGGTGCAGCTGGGTGAAGCCCTTGACGTGCAGCTCGTAGAGCACGGCCTTGCGCCAGATGACCTCGGGGCGCTCGTCGCCGCGCCAGTCGAACTCGTCCTTCACCACCACGCACCGTGGCGCGCCGGGGGCCGAGTCGTGACCGTCGAGCGTGTTGACGTGCCCGCGCCGGTGCCCGAGCAACGGCTTCGACCAGTCCGGCTTTCCGGCGAAGGCCAGCGCGTAGGGGTCCATCACCAGCTTCTGCGGGTTGAACCGGTGCCCCTCGTGCGGCGCCCACGGCCCGTGCACCCGGAACCCGTAGAGGGCGCCCGCCTTCACCCCGGGGACGTAGCCGTGAAAGACGTGGTTGGTCTGATCGCGCAGCGGCAGGCGCGCCAGCTCGCGCTGCGGATCTTCGGGATCGTAGAGGCACAGCTCGACGGCGACCGCGGCGTCCGAGGCGAGGGCGAAGTTCACGCCCTCGCGATCGCAGGTCGCGCCGAGCGGGTAGGGGACTCCAGGCCAGACGTCGAAGCCAGACATGCTGGGCCCACTGTATGTGACGAGGCGAACCTGTCACGCCCAAGCGTCCACCCGGGCGACCCGGCGCGCCGAACGGCGTTCAGCTCAGCTCGACAAAACGACGGAGCAACCGCTCGCCCCACGCCGTCTCGCGCGACACCGCCCGCTGCCGATCTTCCGCCTGCGTGTCCTGCGACTCGATGCAGTACCGGATCGACGCAGCGTCCATCTCCGGGTGGAACTGCACGCCCCACGTCCGCGCGCCGATGGAGAACGCCTGCACCTCGCACAGCGCGTTCGTCGCCAGCACCTCGAGCCGCGCGTTGCCCCTCACCACCACGTCCTCGTGGGTCGCCTGCACGTCGAACCGCTCGGGGAACCCCGTGAACAGCGGCGACGCGCGTCCGGCCGGGGTGAGCTCGACGAACACCGTGCCCAGCTCGCGCCCGAGTGGGTTGCGGACGATCTGCGCTCCGTACTTCCACGCCAGCAGCTGGTGGCCGAAGCACACGCCGAGCACCCCCCGGCCCCGCTCCGCCGCGTCCACCAGGTAGTCGGCCGCGCGCCCCATCCACTCCGCCGGCTGCGTCACCGAGAGCGGCGAGCCCGTCATGATCACCGCCTCGAAGTCGTCGATCGACGGCGGCGACTCACCGGCGTGGAGCTCGACCGTGTGCAGCTCCACCCCGCACGCCCGCGAGAACCAGTGCTCGTAGTCCCCGAGCACCGCCCGCGAACTCGTCACCCCCGGCTTGAGCAACAACACGCGCTTCGTCATGCGCTCCTCGAGAAAGACGAAGGGCCCGCTCCCTGCGAGAGGAGCGAGCCCTTGTGAAGCACCAGCGGGTGGAACTCAGCCCTGTTACTTCACGTCCTTCAGGTGCGTGAAGGCCTTGGAGACCTCCGTCATCTTGATGGTCTTCTTGTTGCCGTAGACCTTCTTCAGCTTGTCGTCGAGGTTGATGGTCTGCCCGTCGTTCAGCTTGTTCTTCTTGAAGTACTCCCAGAGCTTCTTGATGACCTGGGTGCGGGGCAGCGGCTTCGCACCGACGACCTCTGAGAGATCAGCGGACGGCTGCAGTTCCTTCATGAACGCGGCGCTGGGCTTACGGGCGGACTTCGCGGCAGGCTTCTTCGCGGCAGGCTTCTTGGCGGCCATTGATTGTTGTTCCTTTGTTGGACTGCGGTGGATTCAGCCCCCTCCCCGGGGACTTTCCGGCTTCCTTTTGGGAAAACCGAGAGCCGGTTGCTAGCACCTGCCCGAGGGAAAAACAGCCCTTCGATCAGTTTTTTCGAGGGAAACTCCCTCGCATGAGCGGCACCCGAACCCTGATTACCGGAGCAAACGGCTTCCTCGGCGCATGGCTTGCGCGCGCGTTGGTGGCGCGCGGAGACGACGTGAGATGCCTCGTTCGCCCCGCAAGCGACGTCTCTGCCCTCGAGGGAATCGCGGTGAAGATCGTCGCCGGTGACGTCACCCAGCCCGCCTCCCTGGGGCCCGCGATGGAAGGCGTGCACACCGTCTTTCACCTCGCCGGCATTCGCCGCGGCGCCACGCGCGACGACTTCATGAAGGTCAACGCCGAGGGCACGCGCCACGTCGGCGAGGCGATGGTGGCCGCCGGCGCGAAGCGCTTCGTGCTCGTGGGATCACTCGCCGCGACGGGCCCGTCGATCGACGGCGTGCCCCGCGTCGAGACGGACCGCTTCAATCCGCAGGAGTGGTACGGCGAATCGAAGGTCGAGGCCGAGCGCATCGCCTTCTCCTTCAACGGCCGACTCGAGGTCACCTGCTGCCGGCCCTCGCGCATCATCGGCCCGGGCGATCACGAGAACCTCTCGTTCTTCAAGCTGGTGAAGAAGGGCATGATCCTCCGCATCGGCGGCGCGGAGCGGAAGCTCTCGTTCGTCGACGTGGAGGACGTCGTCGATCAACTCCTGCTGCAGGCCGATCGACCGGAGGCCGTCGGCGAGGCCTTCTTCTGTTCGTCCGACGAGACCGAGAGCGTCGAGGAGCTGATGCGCACCGTCGCCGAGGTGCTGAAGCTGAACCCGCGCACCGTGGTGGTGCCCGAGCGCGTGCTCGCGATGCTCGGCGCCGCCGCCGACCTCGTCACCAACCTCACTGGCCGCAAGCTGCCGCTCAACCGCAAGCTCGCCCGGCAGCTCCTCGCCCCGGGGTGGACCTGCCGCATCGACAAGGCGCGCCGCGTGCTGGGCTACGCCCCGAAGCGCACCATCGCCGAGTCCCTGCGGCGCAGCGCCGAGAGCTACCTCGCCCTCGGTTGGCTGTGACGCCATCGCCAGACGCGGGCGGCCCGCTCACCGCCACTGAGGTCGCTCAGCTCATGACGTGGGGTCGCACCCCGCTGCGGGTGTGGCTGCTCATCGTGCTCCCTGTCCTGGCGCTGACCTGGTTCGACGACAAGGAGCGACGGGGGCACCCATCCCCACGCTGGTGCTCGGCGCCGGCATGGGGCCCCTCTTCTCGAAGCGGCGCGCCACCCTCCGCCACCTGCAGCCGGGAACGCCGACCCACGTGCTCGAGGGCCGCGTCACCGTCGGCAACCTGACCGGCCCGCGGCTCGGCGAGCGACAGATCGAAGAGGCGGCGCGGTCTGCGGCGCCGGAGCACGGCACCCACGGTCGTGCACGCGCCGTGCGGCTCAAGGCCAGGACCCTCCACGGGCCCGGCCGAACGAGCCTCAGTTCCCGCTGGTGAGCCGCGTGAACGTGTCGGTCGCGTCGGGCGTCGCGTTGCCGTTGGTGTCCGTCCACTCGTACAGGTACCAGCTGTCGGTGTAGGTCGCGCGGTTGGGCAGCATCACGTTCGCCCAGTACCAGGCCGCTGCCTGCGTCCCGTTGCCCGGGCTGCAGAGGCCGTAGCCCACCAGCGCCAGCGTGCCCGAGGCCGGGTCGATCGCCAGCTCGACGAGGAACACGTCGTTGCGCGCGCCACCACCACCGCCATCCGGCTGCGCGGTGCACGCCGACTGGAGCCGCGTCACGAGGATCGGATCGGCCATGCCCGCATCGGCCGGGAGCCGGCGCTTGAAGTAGAACTCGGTGCCCGGCGTGTTGTTCGAGAAGTAGACCTTGGTCACCTTCTTCGTGCGCTCGAGCCACTTCACCGGGAGGTTGGGGAACGGCCCACCCGCAGTGACCACCGTGTAGCCGCCGCCCAGCAGCAGCGTCCCCGCGTCCTGGTCGACGACCGCCGGGTCGCTGTCGTCGGCGAAGGTGACCATCGTGTTCGCGGAGCAGTACTGGGTGATGGTCGACGCGAGGATGCCGGTCGCCACGTTGTCCAGCGGGATGCCGTCGCGAATGGCCACCACGTTGCGGTTCGCGCAGAAGTTGGGGAACAGCTTGTCCTTGCAGCTCGTGCCGTCGCAGAACTGGTCCGCGCCGCACACCACACCGCACGCGCCGCAGTCGGTCGCCGCGGTGGTCGACTTGCAGCCGCCCGCGCAGCACGCCTGGTTGGTGCCGCACGACCGGCCGCACACGCCGCAGTTGTTCGCGTCGACCTGCAGGCTCTCGCACCGGCCGCTGCAGCAGGTCTGGTTGGCGCCGCACGGGCTCGTCGCGCTGCACGCCCCTACGCAGGTCCCGCCCTGGCAGATGTTCCCCGCGGCGCACTGCATGTCGGCGGTGCACGCCTGGCACGAGTGGTTCGGCAGGCACACGCCTGACGGGCAGTCCGTGGCCTTCTTGCAGCCCTGCTCACAGACGTTGTCGGGGCGGCAGTACTGGCCGGTGGGGCAGTTGTCGGTCGCGCCCGGGAGGCACGCCACGCAGGTGTTGGTGGTGGTGTTGCACCGCGGGGTGTTGCCGCCACACTGCGCGTCGCTCAGGCACTGCACGCAGCGCTGGTTGTTGCACACGCCGTTATTCGGACAGTCGGTGTTCGAAAGACAGCCGATGCAGGTGTGGCTCGCGGGGTCACACACCGGCCGCATCGGGTCGCGGCAGTCGGTGTTGCTCGCGCACTGCACGCAGGTGCTCGTCGCCGGGTTGCAGACGATCAGCGGCGCGTTGGGGCACTGCGCGCTGTTCTGGCACTCGACGCACTGGCCGCGCGTCGCGTCGCACACCAGGCCGGAAGGACATGCCGGGTTCTGCGCCGAGCAGCCCGGCACGCAGGTGTTGTTGCTGCACACCTGGCCCGCGCCGCACTGTGAATCGAGCACGCACGCCACGCAGCCGATGCCAGCCTTGCACACGCCCTGCGGGCAGCGATCGGTGTCGGTGCGGCAGCCGGGCTCACACGCACCGTTCGCGCAGACGAAGCCTTCCTCGCAGTGCTCATCGACGATGCAGGCGACGCAGAGCTGGCGCTCGACGTCGCACTTCGCCGCGGCCGGGTTGGTGCAATCGGCTTCGGCTGAACAATTGACGCCGGGGTTGCAGCTGCAACCGGCGAAGAACGTGGCGAGCGAGACGGCGAGGACCGAGAGGCGCAGAGACGTCGGGGACATGGACGTCCCTTTGTCCCTACATCGGCCTACCCGTCAAGAGGGGGCCCCTCAGGGTGCTGTTTTGGCGGCCTTCTCGGCCTTCTCTTCGGCGATCACCGTGGCGAGGTCGATCGGCCGGGCGCCCATGGCGTGGAAGCCGCCGTCGACGCGGATCAGCTCGCCGGTGGTGCTCGGCATCCAGTCCGACATCAGGACGCACGCGGTGCGCGCCACCGCGTCGACCGACGCTTCGCTGCGCGCGTCCCAGCCCAGCGGCGCCTGCGCGCCCCAGGTGTTCTCGAGGTACTTGAAGCCGGGAATGCCCTTCGCCGCGATGGTGGCGATCGGCCCGGCGGCGAGCGAGTTGACGCGGATCTTCTTCGGCCCGAGATCCCGCGCGAGGTAGCGCACGATCGCCTCGAGCCCCGCCTTGCACACGCCCATCCAGTCGTAGAGCGGCCAGGCCTGCGTCGAGTTGTCGAAGTCGAGCGTCACGATGCCGCCGCCCTTGTCCATCAGCGGCGCCAGGCACACCGCGAGCTCCTTGAGCGAGAAGGACGAGACGCGGAACGCGGTCTGCACCGACTCCCACGGCGTGGTGGCGAAGCGGCCGCCAAGCGCGTCTTCGGGCGCGAACGCGATGGCGTGCAGCACGCCGTCGAGGCGGCCCCACTTCGCCTTCACCGCGTCGTGCAGCGCGGGGAAGTGCGCCGGGTTGGTGACGTCGAGCTCCATCACCTCGGGCACCGGGTTCAGCTTGCGCGCGGTGCGCTGGGTCAGCGACATCGGGCGGCCGAAGCTGGTGAGGATGACCTCCGCGCCCTGCTGCTGCGCGAGTTCCGCGACGGCAAAGGCGATCGACTGCGGCGTCAACACACCGGTGATGAGCAGCTTCTTTCCCTGGAGGAGCATGGTCGCGCGCTCTAGCACGACCTCCTCGGGCTGCCGTTCGTCAATCGCCGCCACGGAAGTTCAGCGTGATGCCGACGGTCCAGAACGAGCCGCCGAGCGGGCTGGCGAGGGGAATGGTGTTCCCCGGCACGTCGCGGTTGTTGAAGTCGAGGTAGAACTTGTCCCAGTTCAGGAACACCCCGCGCACGAAGAAGCCCAGGGCGAAGGCGCGCGTGAAGAAGTACTCGACGTTCGCGCCCCACTCGAAGATCAACCCGTCCATGCCCAGCGGCTGCCCGGCGAGCTCCGTGGCGCCACCGACGATCCCGTAGCCCAGGCCGAAGAAGGTGCTGAAATCGAGCGCGATCGGGCGCTTCTCCTTCTTCATGAAGAACAGCTCGAGCGGGTGCCAGGCGACCTTGCCGATGGCGAACCCGGCGCCGCCGCGCGTGGCGTCGAAGACGTTCCACCCGGTCGCGGTCAGGTCGGCCCCGATCGAGGCGTGCCCGAGGATGTTGTAGGCGATGCTCAGCGACACCGTGTGCCCGGGCGTGTGCTTGGGGTCGTTCACCATGCCGGTGAAGAGGCCGGCGCGTTCGTCCCCCACCGACAGGCCGTTCTTGCCCGGGTCGGCACCCAGTTTGGTCTTGTCGATCGTCCAGAAACCGGGCCCGTACTGGATCTGGAGGTTAAAGCCTCCTGCCGAGAAGTTCGGCGGATCTGCGAGGGCTGCACTCGACGCGAGAAGCGTCGCCAGACCGATCAAACGAATCATGGAGCGGTGACCCGCCTCCGAATAAAAGAACCCAGCCATGGCGACCCTGCCGTCCGAATCATTCCTCACCGGCGCGAACATCGATTTCATCGAAGCGCTCTACTCTCGTTTTCTGGTCGACCCGACGGCGGTCGAGCCAAGTTGGAGAGAACTCTTCAGCACGCTCCAGCGCGAAGGAAAACCCCTGATCATCGACGGGCTCACCCTGCCCGCCCCCCGGCGCACCAACGGCCACGGGGTGGTCAACGGCAAGTCGGTCGAAGACATGACCCTGCAGGCCAAGGTCGACCAGACGATCATGGCCTTCCGCATGCGCGGCCACCTCATCGCCCAGCTCGACCCGCTCGGTACGCCCCGCCGCACGCTGGCCCACGTCGCCGACCTCGGCCTCGCCTCGACCAAGCACTTCAGCGAGCAGGAACTCGACACCCCGGTGTTGACCCTCGACAGCTTCGAGGAAGGCCGCATGCCCCTCAAGCGCGTGCTCGAGCGCATGCGCCGCACCTACGCCACGCACATCGGCGTCGAGGCCGGCCAGATGTACGACTCCGAGCGCCGCCGCTGGCTGATGCGCCGCATGGAGTTCACCGAGAACAAGACCGGGTTCTCCGTCGAGCAGCAGGCGCGCATCCTCCGCAAACTGACCGAGGCCGAGACCTTCGAGACGACGATGCACACCAAGTTCCCCGCCCAGAAGCGCTTCTCGGCGGAAGGTGGCGAGGTGCAGGTCGCGATGATCGACGAGTTCCTCGAGCAGGGCGGCGCGCTCGGCGTCAAGGAAGTCGTCTTCGGCATGGCCCACCGCGGCCGCCTCAGCGTGCTGGCCAACATCATGGGCAAGCCGGCCGAGGAGATCTTCGCCGAGGTCACCGGCCCGTCCGACCCGCGCCAGTACCTCAACCGCCACGACGTGAAGTACCACATGGGCTACTCGCGCGACCTCACCACGCGCGCCGGCCAGACCGTGCACCTCACGATGGCCTTCAACCCCTCGCACCTCGGCTTCGTGCACCCGGTGGTCGAGGGCCGCGTGCGCGCCAAGCAGGACCGCGCCGGGGGCGGCCTCGCGGCGAAACGCGCCGTGGTGCCCTTCGTCATCCACGGCGACGCCGCCTTCGCCGGCCAGGGCCTGATCGCCGAGACGCTCAACCTCGGAGGCCTCGACGCCTACGACACCGGCGGCACGCTTCATCTGATCATCAACAACCAGATTGGCTACACCACGGAGGCTCGCCAGGGCCGCACTCCGCTCTACTGCACCGGCC
>JBBRUE010000180.1:0-9939 GCA_038248085.1 Myxococcales bacterium
GAGCGCCAGCCGGCGAGTCCCCCGGTGCCCGCGTTTCAGCAGCTGGCGCTCATCAATGCCCAGAACTTCGACGTCCGCATTGTGGCCATCGGATCGACCTCCAACCAGCGCATCTCGAAGATGGGCAAGTACGCGGGCTGGTCGGTCAACGGCACCGTCTTCGTCTACGAGATCGCCACGGGTGCCATCACCACCTTCACGGCTGTTCCCACCGTTTCGCAGATCGAGTTCTCGAGCGATGAGTCGGTGCTCTTCGTGGTCCGCTCCACTGCCGCGCCGGTGGTGCTGACGCTGACCCGCATTCCGCTCGCCAACCCCACCACCCAGGCCACGTTCCCCGCGACGGGCAACGCCACCTCGGTGCAGTCGTACACCGTCGACCGCTGGTTCGTGCGCGAACTCACCGACGTGCGGCTCGTCACCACCACCCAGGACATCACCCAGGTCTTCAGCTCGGTGAACTCGTTCAGCATCACCCCGACGCCTTGGGCGCTGACGAACTGCGCCGCGACCTGCCAGCTCAAGGTCCTCTCTCCCGTGGGCACGACCGCGGTGACCGACACCGCGATCAACCCCGTCCCCGGCGCCTTGACCCCCTTCCAACTGTACTCGGGCAGCCTCGAGAGCCGCGCGGACTACCCCTGCTTCGTCAACGCCGCCACCAGCGCGTTCTGTGTGAAGTCGGCCGATGGCTCGCACACGCCGCTGGTCGCCATCCCCTCGAACTTCAAGCTGAACGAGGCGGGTGACCGCGTCATCTTCACCTTCCTCGCGGGCGGGAGTCAGGCGGTCCGGGAGGAGTCGATGCCGCCGCAGACGACGACCTCCAACCTCGCCACGAACACCGTCGGGTGGCAGGTGGGCTGGCTGTCCCCGACCCGCGCCTACGCCTACGACACCTCGGGCTCACCCCGCACCCTGCACCTGATCAAGGCCGGCGTAGACACCGCGGATGCCGACGTCGGGGCTCCGACCATCAATGTGCGACCTCCCCTCCTCGTCTTCCCCCAGCTGACGACCGCGAAATGGCGCGCTGTGCTGGCGGACGGTTCGGTGCGGGGGATCGACGTGGCGACCACCATCGGTGCCTTTGGCGCGGCGGCGCGCTCCATGGGCACGGGCCCGATGACCAAGTACGGAGCCGTGTCGTTCGAGCAGACGAGCGTCTGGGTGATCGACGAGGCCCTGGGCATGGTGCGCAATCTGCCCATCGGCAGCGCGGGGGGCGGGGCGACGCGAAGCGGGACCTCCGAGCTTCTCGCCCTCAGCCGGGTCGGCGGCACGCCGTTCTTCTACCTCTTCAACACCAACGTGATCCTCGAGCCGTTGGACGGCAACGTGAGCCTCGTCGCCGGCATCGGCTCGTACAACGCGCTCGCGTACCTCGGCCTGGCGGCCGATCGCCGCACGATCTACGCGGGCATCTTCACGCCCTGAGGGCGCGCGGGTTGGGGTAAGCACGTCACCATGTCTTCGGGCTTGGTGACGTTGCTCCGTGAGCTGGTGGCGATCGACTCGACCTCGACGCGCACCAACCTCCCGGTGATCGAAGCGCTCGAGCGGCGGCTGCTGTCGCTCGGGTTTTCGTGCGAGCTCCAGCGGTACCGCGACGACGCCGGCGTCGAGAAGGCGAACCTCATCGCGCGCGTCGGCGAGGGCACCCCGGAGCTCTCGCTGGTGGGCCACTCCGACTGCGTGCCCTTCGATCCCGCGTGGACCGAGGCGCTCACGTTGACCGAGCGCGACGGCAAGCTCTACGGGCGGGGGTCGTGCGACACCAAGGCCTTCATCGCCTGCGCCCTCACCGCGGCGGCGAACACCAGGGGGCGGCTCACCAGGCCCTTTCAGCTCCTCATCACCGCCGACGAGGAACTCGGCTGCGTCGGCGCCAAGAAGCTCCTCGAGGCCGGCAAGGGGAAGACCCGCCGCGCGATCATCGGGGAGCCCACCTCGCTGCGGCCCATTCGCGCGAACAAGGGCTACTGCCTCGCGGAGATCGACGTGCACGGCAAGGAAGGCCACTCCGCGTACCCCGACACCGGCGCCTCGGCGATCTTCCGCGGCGCTCGCCTGCTGACCAAGCTCGAGCAGTTCGCCAACGGGCCGTTGCGCGTGGAGACCCACCCCGACTTCGTGCCCGCCTTCGGCACCCTCAACGTGGGCATGGCCGTCGGCGGCAAGGCGAAGAACGTCATCCCCGGGCACATGCGGTTGACGCTCGAGTGGCGCCCGCTCCCCGGGCAGGCGACCGAGGCGGTGCTGCGCCAGGTGGAGGCGTTGATCGCCCAGTGCCGCGCGGAAGAGCCGGGCTTCGAGGCCACCGTGCGCCCCCTGCGCATGGACCGCGGCTACGACACGCCCGCCACCGCCGACGTGGTGCAGTTCCTCGCGCAGCAGTCCGGGCGCTCGCCAGACACCGTGTCCTTCGGCACCGAGGGCCCGCAGCTCGCCGCCCTCGGCGCGGTGCCGGTGGTGTTCGGGCCCGGCGACATCACTGTGGCGCACCAGACCGGTGAGTTCGTCCCCTCCGTCGAGCTTCACCGTGCGGCGGAGATCCTCGAAGCCGCGGTGTTGCACTTCTGCGCCTGAGCCCGCTGCGCGGGTCTGCGCGGTCGGTGCGCTCGCTCCTCGTCTTCAGCTGCGTGGTGCAGCTCGGGGAACTTCTGTGTCGGTGCGCCGATGAACACGCCGTGCGCTGAGGGGACGTCCTGCGGCGCGGACCTGGTGTGCGTCCATCCAGGAGCGCCGGCCTGGCCGAAGAATGAGCAGGTGGTGAGGGCGGAGAGGTCGTGGAGCACCGGCCGGCTTCTCGCCGGTGCGGGCGGCAGACCCGCCGAAGCTCGCGCGAACCGGCACGTAACCTCGCTGACGAGGCCTCGCTTGCGCTGCGACCGCTGCTCACCCAGCGATGGCACGGCTCGCATGCGCCCGCCTCGATCCCGATGGAGGAGGCTCCGCAGCCCAGGGCGCTCCCGCTGACGTGACGGTCGGTCGTTTCCGCTCGGGAGCTGGCGCTTTTCGGCCTATCTCCTCCCCGTGGCGACCAGGAAGACACCGACGCGGGCGGCGCAGGCGAAGAAGGCGAAAAAAGTCGCCAAGCACGTGACTCCGGTCGACGTGTTCTCCGCAGCGGGCGGCATGCCGAACCTGCCGGCCGGGCTTCCGTCGACCGACTTCAACCGCGCTCGCCAGTCCCTCAAGGAGCTCACCTGGGGTGAGTTCGATCGCCAGGTGCAGGCGCTCGCGCGCGAGGCGGCGCGCAGCTTCCGCCCCGAGGCCGTCGTCGGCCTGGTACACGGCGGCGTCTTCGTCGGCGGCGCCCTCGCGAGCGCGCTCAAGGCAGAGTTCTACCCGGTGCGCGTCACCCACCGCAGCCGCGACAGCGCCTCCGACGCGCGGGCGTCCGAAGATCTCCCGCGGGAACTGGCGGGCAAGCGGGTGCTCATCGTCGACGACGTCGCCAGCTCGGGAGACAGCATCGTCTTCGCCACCAAGCTTGCGCGGGCGCGCGGCGTCAAGGCTGTCAAGAGCGCCGCCCTCATCGCGCGCCCGGGCCGGTTCGAGCCCGACTTCGCCGCGGTGACCTCCGCCGACTTCTTCGTCTTCCCCTGGGACTACCAGGACGTCATCGAGGATCACCGCTTCGACACCGGTGAGGCTCCCGTCGCTACGCCGACCCGGAAGCCGCGTTCCCGGTGACGGAGCGGGCATGATCGTCGGCACCGCTGGCCACGTCGACCACGGCAAGACCTCGCTGGTGAAGGCCCTGACTGGCGTCGACACCGATCGGCTCCCCGAAGAGAAGCGCCGCGGCATCACCCTCGAGCTGGGCTTCGCGCACCTCGTACTGCCCGGCGGCCGCACCGTGGGCGTCATCGACGTGCCCGGCCACGAGCGCTTCGTGAAGGCCATGGCCGCTGGTGCCGGCGGCGTCGACATCGCGCTTCTCGTCGTGGCCGCCGACGAAGGGGTGATGCCGCAGACCCGCGAGCACGTCGACATCTGCACCTTGCTCGGCGTCCGGCGCGGCGTGCTGGTGGTGACCAAGGCCGACCTGCTTCCCGGGCTGGGCGACGGGTGGCTCGAGTTGCTCGAGGCCGACGTCCGCGCGCTGGTGGCGGGCACGCCCTTCGAGGACGCGGCGCTGGTTCCGGTGAGCGCGAAGACCGGTGAAGGCCTGCCCGTGCTCACCGCGGAGCTCGACCGCCTGGTCACCGCGCTGGAGGCCGCGCCCGACGCGGGGCGGGGCGCCGACGCACCGCTCTTCCTCCCCATCGACCGCGCCTTCACCGCGAAGGGGTTCGGGCTCGTGGTGACGGGCACCCTGTGGTCCGGGCGTCTCGCGCCGGAGGACGAGGTGAGCCTGCTGCCCGATCTGCCCGGGCCGTTGCGGGTGCGCAGCCTGCAGGTGCATGGCGCCGCGGCCGCCTCCGCGCTGGCCGGCACGCGTGTCGCGGTGAATCTCCCGGAATTGTCCGTCGACCAGGTGCGGCGCGGGCTGGCGTTGACCCGGGCGGGGGAACTCCCGGCCGCGAAGGTGCTCGACGTCGAGCTCACGCTCTTGCCGTCGGTCGAGGCCCCACTCGCCCGGCGCACCCGCCAGCTGGTGACGCTCGGCACCGCGCAGGTCGAGGCGGTGGTGCGGCTGGTCGACGTCGAGGCGCTGCGGCCCGGGGAACGTTGCTTCGCCCAGCTCCGCTGTGCCGCGCCGATCGCGGCCTTGCCAGGGCTGCACTTCATCCTGCGCGGCACGCGGGTGGTCGAAGGGCGGGGCGCGACGGTGGCGGGGGGGCGGGTGTTGCTGGTGAACCCGCCGAGGCGACGGGCGGGTGGCGCCGAGAAGCTCCAGCGCTTCGCCGAGGCTCCGCTCGAAGAGCGGCTCCGGCTGCTGCTGACGGAGGCGGGCTACGCCGGGCTCGACGAGGCCGGGCTCTTCGCGCGTGCGCAGGCCTCGCAGAAGGAGGTGGGCAAGGCGCTCGAGCGTGCCTCGGCGCGGGGCGGGGTGGTGCTGGTCGAGCGCGAGGCTCGGCGCTTCGTCGCCGGCGAGGTGCTCAAGGCGCTTGAGGCCCGCGCGCTCGCCCGGCTCGAGGCCTTCCACGCGTCGCAGCAGGAGCGGGCGGGCATGCCCCGCGAGGAACTCCGGCAGCGCCTGGGTGAGCCCCCGGAGAAGGTCTTCGGGCGCGTGCTGCACGACCTGCTCGAGGCCAGACGGGTCGAGCTGACGGACGACCTGCTGCGGCTTCCCGGGCGGGGCCGCGCCTTCACCGAGGCCGCCGCGGCGCAGAAGCAGCAGCTCCGGTCGCTGCTCGAGGCGCGTGGGCTGTCGCCGCCTACGCTGCTGGAACTCATCGCCGTGCTTCGGTTGCCCGAGGCGCGCGTCACCGAGCTCTGCCAGACGCTGGTGGCCGAGGGCTTCGCGGTGCGGGCGGGCGAGTTGTTCTTCGCGAAGCCGGCCATCGCCGGCCTGCATGAGAAGCTGCTCGCGCACTTCGCGGCGCACGAGCGGCTCACCACCCAGGCCTTCAAGGAACTCGCGGGGCTGAGCAGAAAGTTTCTGATCCCCCTCGCCGAGTACTTCGACCGGGAGAAGATCACGCTGCGGGTGGGCGACGAGCGGGTGCTCCGGCGGCGTTGAGCTTCACCCGCGCCGTGACGGCGGCGTTCATCCACTGCGTCCGGGCTGCGCCGCCGACGATCGCCTCACGAGGATGGCCACCGGTAGCAAGGTCCGGGAAGCCCCGGCAGATGTGCTAGTTCAGGTGACTCCGATGACGACCGCTCTCCCAGCCGTGCAACGCAAGGGCCGCATTCTCGTCGTTGATGATCAGCGCAACATGCGCGCCACCACCGCGCTGCTGTTGCGCTCGGAGGGCTACACCGTCGACGAAGCAAGCGGGGGCGAAGAGGCCCTGGCCTGGCTGGCCGATCACCAGGCCGACCTGCTCCTCACGGACCTCAAGATGGAGCCGATGGACGGCCTCCAGCTGCTGAAGCGGGCCATGGAGATCGCCCCCCGCCTGTCGGTCATCGTGATGACCGCCTACGGCAGCATCGAGACCGCCGTCGAGGCGATGCGCCGCGGCGCCTACGACTACATCACCAAGCCCTTCAAGGACGGCGAGCTCATCCACCGCGTCGACAAGGGCCTCGAGCACGCGGGCCTGGTCTCGGCGGTTGATCTCTTCGCCGGCGAGTTCAAGGACCGCCACGGCCTCTCGTCCCTCGTGGGCCGCAGCCAGGCGATGCGCGACCTCACCACCCGCATCTCGCGCGTGGCGGTGAGCGAGGCCACCGTGCTGATCCAGGGTGAGTCGGGCACCGGCAAGGAGCTCGTCGCGCGCGCCATCCACGCTCTGTCCACCCGCTCGCACTCGCCCTTC
Organism: Myxococcales bacterium; assembly: GCA_038248085.1. Classification (GTDB taxonomy): domain Bacteria; phylum Myxococcota; class Myxococcia; order Myxococcales; family Myxococcaceae; genus Archangium_A. The sequence continues at coordinate 6,381 of JBBRUE010000180.1, forward strand.
GTGCCCGTCAACTGCGCGGCCATCACCGAGTCGTTGCTCGAGTCGGAGCTCTTCGGCCACGCCCGCGGCGCCTTCACCGGCGCGGTCAAGGCGCGGCGCGGCCTGTTCGAAGAGGCCCACGGAGGCACCATCTTCATCGACGAGGTGACCGAAACCGCACCGGCCTTCCAGTCGAAGTTGTTGCGCGTGCTCCAGGAGGGCGAGGTGCGCCGCGTCGGCGAGAGCGCGTCGCTCAAGGTCGACGTGCGCACCGTGGCCGCGACCAACCGCGACATCGAGCTGGAGGTCGCCGACAAGCGCTTCCGCCAGGACCTGTACTACCGCCTCGCGGTGGTGACCCTGGTGGTGCCGCCCCTGCGTGAGCGCCTCGAGGACGTGCCGATGCTGGCCCAGCACTTTCTCGACCGCGCGAATGCCCGCAGCCGGCGGCCCCGCTTCTTCGCCCCCTCGGCGCTCGAGCACCTCACCACCTACGCCTACCCCGGCAACGTGCGCGAACTGGAGAACCTGGTGGAACAGGCCGCCGCTTTGGCCGAAGGCGACGAGCTGGGCCCTGACGACTTCCCGCTCCGCCGCAAGACCATGGAGCTGCCGGTCAGCGCGGCGGGCCCGGCGCCTACCGGGACCGCCCAGTCGCTCGCCGATGCCGTGACGGACGCCGAGCGGCGGGCCATCGCCGCGGCCCTCGAGCAGTCGCCCCACGACCTCTCGCGGGTCGCCGAGGTGCTGGGCGTCTCGGCCACCACCCTCTGGCGGAAGATGAAGCGCCTCGGGCTCAAGACGTCCGGCGAAGAGCCCCATACCTCCTGATTCCTTTCAGATCTGAAAGACGGTTCCATTTCAGATCTGAAAATGAACGAGGTACCTGCTCCACAAGTGACTGAAACTCCTCGATGTCCACTTTGGCATACTGTTCGCTGAGGACACCGGAGTCGGGCAGACGCAGGTTGAAGGCGGTTCCCCCCCACCACTTCAGCAGCCTCGCCTGGCATCAGTTCAAGAAGACCCGCGGCTCGACGGCAACCTGCGTCGGGCCGCCTTCTTTTTTTCGGACCTGCATCCTCTTTCAAGAGTGAAATTGCATCGGTGCGAAGAAGCCGGGTTTTGACTGTGGAAGTATCTGATTTTACGGATGAAACGATCTGGCACGACACACGCAGAGTGTTCGTCCGACATAGCAGTCGAAGGCTGAAGAGGTTCCCCCCCACCGCTTCAGCAGCCTTGCTGTGTTGCAGTTCAAGAAGACCCGCGGCCCGGTGCTCCGATGAGGAGCGCCGGGTCGCCTTCTTTTGTGCGTCGGCGGGCATGGAAAAGCCCCGGCACCGTGAGGCACCGGGGCGGCTGAGACCGGGAAGGCTTCAGTTCCCGAAGACCATGCCCAGCCGGCTGAACCACTCGGTGATCGGGCCGGGCACGATGCCCAGGCCCACCACGGCGATGGCGGAGGTGAGGAGCGCGAGCTCCGTCGTCCAGTGGCGGAACGGTGCGGGCGCGTCGAGGGGCGCGGGGCGCATGAACATGTACACGACCACCCGAAGGTAGAAGTACACGCCAGCGACGCTCGAGAGGATGCCGACGATGGCCAGGCCGAGGAGGCCCGCGTCGACGGCCGCGCTGAAGAGGAACAGCTTGCCGAGGAAGCCGACGGTGGGGGGCACGCCGCCCAGCGAGAGCATGAAGATCGCCATGGCGATCGCCCAGCCCGGCTTACGCTGCGCCAGCCCGGCGAAGCGCTCGAGGTCCCAGGTGTTGCCGCGGGTCTCGTCTTCCCGGCGCTCGAGGGCGGCGATGGTGCCGAAGGCGCCCAGCGAGGTGACGGTGTACCCGAGGATGTAGAACAGCAGCCCCTTGTACACGCCCACTGAGACGTCGGGCGGGGAACCCATCAGGGGGGTGGCGGTCAGCACACCCACCCGCGCTGCTGCGTCGACCACCTTCGGGGCGAAGAGCGCAGCGACCCCCATCAGCATGTAACCGGCGTGGGCGATCGACGAGTACGCCAACATGCGCTTCACGTTGCGCTGCGGCAGCGCCAGCAGGTTGCCGCCCACCATCGTCAGCAGTGCGAGGAGGCTGAAGACCTGAAAGAGCAGCGTCCCGTCGACGCCCTTGGCGAGGAAGAGGAAGGTGCGAACCATCGCCACGAAGGCGGCGGCCTTCACGCCCGCGCTCATCAGCGCCGTCACCGGGGTGGGCGCGCCCTCGTACACGTCGGGCGTCCACATGTGGAAGGGCACCGCTGCGACCTTGAAGGCGAAGCCGGCGAGCACCAGGCCGATGCCTGCGTAGACCAGGCCGGGGTTGGTGGCGAAGGCGCCGGGGAGCGCGTTGCCGACGTCGACCAGCTTGGTCGCGCCCGTGGCGCCGTAGAGCAGCGCCGCGCCGTACAGCAGCAGGGCCGCCGCGAAGGCGCCGAGGATGAAGTACTTGAAGCCGGCCTCCGAGGGGCGCGGGCCGCGGCGCAGGAACGCGGTCAGCGAGTACGTCGCGATCGAGAGCACCTCGAGGTTGATGAACAGGGTGATGAACTCGGCCGAGAGCGCCAGCAGGCTCATGCCCGCCGCCGCGAAGAGCACCAGCGCGTAGAACTCGCCGCGCTCGGCGTTGCGGTGCTTGAGGAAGCCCGACGAGAGGAGCACCGCGAGGAAGGTGCCGAGGCACACCATCACCGTGGTCCAGCTCGAGAAGGGGTCGAGCACCGCGTAGCCCTGCAGTACCAGGTGCGCGGGCTCGAAGGCGTTGTGCATCGCCACCGCGCCGGCCGTCGCCGCGGCGATCGCCGCGAGCACCGCCATGTACGTACGGTTGGCCGCGGTGAGGAAGACCTCCGACAGCATGAGCACGATGGCGGCGGCCACCAGCACCCCGGCAGGCATCACCGGGAGGAAGTCGTTGATCGTGAAAGTAGGGATGATCACGGGTGCACCTGGGCCGGCTGCAGCTGGGGCTGCACGGGCTGAATCTGGAACGGCCGCGTGGGGCGAACGAAGCCCTCGGGGGCCATGCGCTGCTGCGGCTGCGGGTTGGCGTCAGCCACCGCGACCTTGGGGAGCTGCCGCACGTAGACACGCACCTTGGCGTCGTCCGACGGGCCGTCACCCGACGCGAACTTCGCGCGGGCCACGTAGCGCTCGGTGCTGGTGTTGAGCACGTCGAGGAAAGGCTGCGGGCGCAGGCCCATCACCGCGATGAGGATGATGAAGGGGAGGGCGGCGATCAGCTCGCGCCGGCCGAGATCCTTCAGGCCCAGGTTCTCCTGGTGCGTCACCTGCCCGAAGAAGACCTTCTGCACCATCCACAACATGTAGGCGGCGCCGAGGACGACGGCGGTGGTGGCGATGACGCCGAAGGCCAGCGGCAGGTTCGACTTGAAGGTGCCGAGCAGCACGAGGAACTCACCGACGAAGCCGTTCGTACCCGGCACCGCGATGCTCGAGAACGTCACCACCAGGAAGAACGCCGTGAAGATGGGCATCACCTTCGCGATGCCGCCGTAGTCGGCCATGAGGCGCGCGTGGCGGCGCTCGTAGAGCATGCCGAACAGGAGGAACAGCGCCCC
>JBBRUE010000181.1:0-9905 GCA_038248085.1 Myxococcales bacterium
GGGACGAGCAACCCGGCGATGCGCTCTACGATATTGAGGTCAAGGTGCGTAGCCATGCCGAGGATAGCACCGGCCAGGCCGCCGATCTCGGGCGGATCGCTCCGCCGCTGACTCAGCGACCGCCGCCGTCGGGGTTGCCATCACCGGTCTGAGGCTGCGCGGGGATGGGTTTGCCTTCGTCGATGGCCTTCTTCACGGCGTCGTGGTGGTCGTCTGCGGCCTTGCGCTGCTCGTCCGCGGCGGTGCCGTAGAAGCCGCTCGCGCCTGCTTGATCAGCCTTGTACTGGTGCGCGACAGCTTCGGCCTGAGACTCGGCCGACGTCGTGGCGCAGCCCGCCGCGAGCATGAGACCGGAGAACAACAAGACGAGGAACGTGATGGGGTGTTGCCGCATGGAGGTGGCTCCTGAAGACGTGTGCCTCCAGTGGTGCGAGATCGGGTCCAGCGATGGAACCCCTCATTCCAGTGCCTTGGCGGGGCGTGTTCCTCATTTCGATGCGGGTGGGCGCTCAATCTGATGGAACGCTCCCTCCCCACCTTTGGAAGCTCACGGTCGCCACAGCCGTTCGATCAGATCTCGTTGATCCTCCCGCTCTTCAGGTTCTTCAAGTCGAGCGCGCCTTCATTTGCCTTCAGCACGAGGCCAACCACCCCCGCGGTGTGGGTCTGCGACGCGCGAAGCCACGAAACGACCGCGATGTTTCCTTCCGCCGCGTTGGTCAACACCTTCACGTCGTCGAGGGCCTGACGCAGTGAAACTTCGGCCGGGTACCGCATGATGAAGCGACCGATGATGGTGATGCCTGCGCCGTCCTTCACGCTCGCGCCGCGATCGGTCACCTCGAGCCCTGAGGGCATGGTGTCGACCAGCACCTCAACCTGCCGGGTCGCGTCGACGCGCTTCTTCGCGAACTCCCGCACCGTTATTTCGCGACCGTTCTTGAGCTTGACCAAGGCGTCAGGCTGGCGCGCGTTCTTGATCAACAGCGCACGGTCAGCCGTCCAGTCGTCGACGATCTCCGCGTCACCGGCAGGGTCAGCACGCCCGAACGAGGTGAAGAGCAAGCTCGGCGTCGCTGCACACGACGTGAACGTGAGCACGAAACACAGAAGAGCCGGACGCATGGGTGAGCCCTACCTCAAGAGAGGAAAACAACAAGAGCTTCAAACCGGGAGACGGGCGCGACTCCCTGTCCAGGGCGTCGCCAGGTTCGGCCGCTTCAGGTGTCCTCTACTTCGTGGCTCCTCGTGAAGGCCTCCTGCTCAGGTTAAATCTTCGAGCATGACTCCGAACGTCCACAGTCCACAGGCGCAGCAGATGGCCGACGAGTCGATGGTGCGCAACCTCGCGGCCCAGGCGAGCGCGCTCTGGCCCCAGGAAGAGGCCCTCTTCGCGCGGGCTGGGCTCGCTCCCGGCGCGCGCGTGCTCGACGTCGGCTGCGGCACGGGGGAGATCATCACCCGCCTCGCCGTACGCTTCCCCGAGGCGCAGTTCCTCGGGGTCGATCTCGAAGTGCCGCACCTCGAGCGGGCCCGGGCGCAGTGCGCGGCGTTCGGGGCACGCACCCGGTTCGAGCCGGACGACGCGATGGCCCTCGGCCAGCCCTCGAACACCTTCGACCTGGTGCTCTCGCGGCACGTGCTGCAGGCCCTGCCCGACGCCCCGCGCGCGGTCGAAGAGCTGGTGCGCGTGACGCGCCCAGGGGGCCGGCTCCATCTCCTCGCCGAGGACTACGGCATGTTGTGGTGTCACCCCACGCCGCGCGACTCGGACGAGTTCTGGCAGGTGTTGCCGAAGATCTTCGGCAAGGCGATCGGCTGCGACAACACCATCGGCCGGAAGATGTTCACCGTGCTCACCGACCTCGGCCTGCGCGACCTCACCGTCGACTACCTGGTGGCCGACACCCTGCGCGTGCCCCGCGACACCTTCGCGCGCATCTGGGAGGCGTGGCGTGACGGGTATTCCACGGCGCTCGCGGCGCACACCGGCATGCCCGTCGCCGAGGTCACCGCGCGCTTCGACGAGATGATCACCTGCGCCCGTGACCCGCGCGGCTATGCGCTGTGGCAGGTGCCGGTGTGGTCGGCTCGCAAACCCTGATGACTTACGTGAGGTCACCCATGCGGCTCTGGCTGGTGTCGTCCCTCATCGCCACGCAGGCCTTCGCAGGCCCGCACGCGGTGCTCACCCTCGGCGCGCACCACGGGGGCTCGGTGAAGACCGTCGGCCAGGGCTGGCTCGGGTTGTTCCCCGAGGCGCTCAGGCCGGTGAAGGTGAAGCTGGTGAAGGTGCGCGATCCGGTCGACGACGACACCAGGCCGGCGGCAGTGATGACGGGCATCGACGTGTCGGTCGAGGGCGCCGAGCAGCCGGAGCTCCTCCTGAAGGGCCTCCCACCCGGGCCCGTGTCGCGGCTGGCGATTCCGGAAGGTGGTGAAGGGACCTCGCCGAAGCAACTCGGTGACGCCACGCTCACGCAGACGACGAAGGGCGAGGTTCACCAGTACGTGCTGGCGCGCGGAGCAGTGACCCAGGTGCTCTACGCGCAGACCGGCGGCGACACCGACGGCTGGCGGTTGGTCTGGGCGGGCGACCTCGATCACGACGGGGAGGTCGACCTCATCCTCACCGCCGCGCCGCATTACAACACCTCGACCACCAGGCTGTTCCTCTCGTCGCAGGCCAGGAAGGCGCAGCTCGTGCGTGAGGTCGCCCACCTCACCGTCACCGGCTGTTGATCAGTCGCTGGCGAGCTCGAACTCGTCGGCCAGCGCGCGATGCCGCCGGCGAAGTTGGAGCCGCGGGTGAAGCCGATACGTTGCGGCAACTCGGCCGCCTTCTCGCAGCGCTCACCGACCGTGCAGAACACCACGATGTCCACGGTGTTCGAGTCGCCATCGACACGGCGCTCATCGTCGAGCCGCCCCCCGCGGCGAAGGCGCCCGACGCGAAGGCCGCCAGGGAGGGACGTTCAGGCCGAGCGCACTGCGAGCTGGCTGCCGCAGCCCTCGCAGTGCACCCGCGCGCCCTCGCGAAACCGGCCGACCGTGCCGAAGCGCCCCGGCCCCTTGCAGCGCGGGCACGGGCCCTCGAGCCCGTCGAGCGACCGGTCGTTGCGGAAGCGCACGATGAACACCACGACGCCCGCGAAGAGAAACCCGGGCACGAGGAAGAAGTGCGCGAGCGGAATGAGCAGACCCAGGCCTGCCATCGCCCACAACGCGACCAGCGCCACCGCCGCGCGCCCCACCCGGGCCGGCAGGGCGTGTTGCACCATTCGGCCCTGCACCGTGGTGGTGGTCTCACCAGAAAGCGACAGGGTGAAGGGCTCACTGGGCACAGGCTCTCGTAGGGCTCAACGGCCGCCCTCGCAACAGGCGTTGTGCCTCAGCGGCTTGGGGCCGCGCGCCTCAAAGCCTCCGCTCGCGCTTCTCCTCGATGCGTCCTGCCCATTCCTACAGCGGCTTCGCAGACGAGCTTCCGGAAGAACATCCGCGGCGCGATGGAGAGCTGCCCACTCTGCAGCCTGAGCGAGCGTCAGGCCGCGCTCGCCGAGCGGCGCGAGGACCTCGGGGGGCAGAGAACTACCGCTTCATGCCTTTTTGCCGATAGATGCTCGATAAAGCATATTATTGCGCGTAGTGTGCCTTACAGAGCATAAATCCTCAAAAAGAGCTGAAGCGATAGAGCGGGCGTCCGGCTTCTCCAGCCCCCTTCGAGCCCGCGGTCATGCGCAGAGAGGGCAGACAAAGAGGAGCAACCGTCGAGCACGGCTTCCCCGTTCGGGGCGAGGGAGTCATTGACCGAGGAGCGCGCTCGCGTCGAGCCGGCCCTGTTCCCAGCCGAGCACCAGCGCGAGCTTCCTGACCTCGAGCGCGATGGACTTCATCGCCGCCGTGTCGCCCTGCAGCTTCCGGATCGCCTTCGCCTGCTGCAGCAACGCCCTCGCCTGGAACTGGAGATCGCCACACCGCGCCCCGGCCAACGCCGCTGCCTGGTAGGCCGTCGCCGCCTCGGCGAAGCGCTGCTGAAACGCGAGCACCGTGCCGAGGGTCGACAGCACGCGCGCCTCGGCGAACGGCCAACCGGCCGCGCGCCACTTCGCCAGCGACGACTCGAGCAACGCCCGCGCCTTCCCCACGTCGCGCCGCGCGAAGGTGATGGTGGCCAGCCGCGCTTCGAGCCGCGCCGAAAGATCGATCTCACCGTGCCACCGCGCCAGCTCCGCGCCGGTCGGAGCCAACTGCCGGGCCTGGTCGAAGGCCTGCGCCGCGCCCTCGAGATCGCCTTCCACCTCGCGCGACTCACCGCGCTCGGCCAGCACCAGTGCCAGCACCGGACCACCGACCGCCGCCTGCTCGGCCACGGTCAACACCTCGACCGCCTTCACCCGACGACCCTCCGCCCGCAGCACGCGCGCCTCGAGCAGCAGGTGCTCGGCGGACGGGGCCGGAAGCGAACTCGCCAGCGGCGTCGCCTCCTCGAGCAGCGCCCGCGCGCCCTCGGTGTCCTCGAGCACCAGCGCCAGGGCCGCGGCGCGCGCGAGGGCCTCGACCCGGCTGCGCGCCTGCACCTCGGAACGAGGCAACAACGCCATCGCCCCTGCGAGCCCCCGCCACGCCCGGCCCGCCGCGCGGACATCGCGTCGCGACAGCGCCTGCTCGAGCGCGTGCTTCCACAACGGCGCCGCGCGGGCCCCGTCCCCGGCCGCGGTGAGGTGACCTGCGAGTTGGGTGGTGTCGACCGACGCAGCGTCCACCTTGCCCTGGGCGATCAGCGCCGCCGCGCACCGCAGCTGGGTCGCCTGCACGTCGGGGTTGGGCAACGCGCGCACCAGGTTCAGCGCGGCGAGGCTGCGGAAGCGCCCCCGGTGCGGGCCCTCGTTCACCAGCCAGCCCGCGGCCTGGAGCGCGGCGGCGACCTGGGGCGTGGCCCCGGGGAACACCTCGCGCACCACCGCCCAATCGAAGCGATCACCGAGCACCGCCGCGACCTCGAGCACCTGGACGTATTCGACGGGCATCACCTCGAGCGCCGCGCGCCCGGGGCCGCCGGGAGCCGCACCGAGGCCAGGCTCCGAGAGTTCCACGGCGCCGTCGACATCGACCAGCAAGCCCCCGTCGTCGAGCCAGGCGAGCACCTGGAGCGCGGTCCCTGGCACTCCGTTCGATTGCTCGGACACGTAGTGCGTCAGGGCCGGCCCCGCGACCGCGCCGAGCGCGACGCTCGACAGCCGCTGGATCTCGGCCTGGGAGAACGGCGTACACGCCGCCGACTGGATCCCCGCGAGGCGGGCGTCGAAGGCGGACGGCGCCGCGAACCCGACGATCAGCTCGCGCGACGCCGGCCGCGATGCCATCGACACGAAGGCCTCCACGCTGCCGGCATCCATCCCGTGCAGGCCGTCGAACGAGAGCACCACCAGCCGATCGATCGCGACCGCCCGCAGCACCACGCGCAGCGCGTGGGCGGCCTGCCCCGGCGTCATCGCCACCGGGAGCGGGCTGACCCCCGCGAGGGTCAACACCGCCTGCCGCGCCGAGTCCACCAGCGGGAGCGGCTCGAGGGCTCGGGCCAGGCGGCTCATGCGCTCCGAGGGGTCGAGGCCCACGGCACTGCACACCAACGCGATGAGCGCGCCCCACGGCTCGGCGAGACCGGTCGTGCTCAAGGCCAGCGCGCCGCGCTTGCGCCCTACGGTGACGAGCAGGCCAGAGAGGCTCGACAGTCCGCTCCCGATGGGCCCGCGCACCAGCAGCGGCGCCGCGACCCCCTGCTGCAGGCTCGCGAGCCGGCGCTCCAGGCCTTCGACGAGAGGGCGCCGGCCGATCAACTCGGGGGTGACCCGCGCCCGGCGGCGGGAAGCGCCGCACGAGACGAAGCCCGGCACCTCGGCCGAGGTGAGCTCGCACAGGCGCGCAGCGGGCGCGGCGAGCCGCTGCTCGAGCCACAAGGTGTTGGCCCGGCCCCGCGCGAGGTGCTGCCGGGCCTTCGGGGCCACGCCCGCCGCGAAAGGAAACGGCGCGAGGCCCGCGAGCCCACGAACGGTGGCCGCGACGCGGAGCCGCGAACTCTCGAGCGCCACCCGCTCACGCGCGGCGAGCATCGCCCACGTCGCGCGCCCAGCCGCGCTGCCGCCACGCCCGACGAACGCGAACATCGCGCCTTCGTCGTCCAGCCCGGCGAGGAAACCACCGGCCGCGGCGACCGCCTCCAGCACGCGGCCCAGGCAGGCGCTCGCCGCGGCGCTGCGTGGCGCGGGCCCCAGCACTTCGAGCCGCACGAAGAGGCTCTCGCCACCGGGGGAAGGGGCCGCCTGCAAGCGCGCCAGGACTTCGTCGGCGACGAGGCCCCGCAGGGGCCCGGTCGGGGCGCCGCCACCGGGCGGCGGTGGGCCCGCGGCGCCGGTGGGGAGCCGGATGAAGGGCGACGAGCCGACGGAGGTGAAGAAGTCGTCCGCGGCCGCGACGGGCGGGGCACCACCGGCAGTGGACGCACCGGGGGCAGGCGCGGGCTGCCACTCGGGAGCCGGAGGCGGCCACGGCGCCGACGCCTGGGGCACCAGCACGTCGATCGGCACCGGCACCTGCCCCAGCGCGCTCAGCGACAACCGCAGCGCCTCGCGGAACTCGGTGACGTTCTGGAACCGCTGCTCCTTCTCCTTGGCCAGCGCCTTGAGCACCGCAGCGCACAGCGAGGGAAACGCGGCGAGCTCGGGCCGTACCTGCGCTGGCTCCACTGGGGTGGCGGTGCAGTGCTGGCTGATGACCTTGCGGAAGTCGCTGGCGACGAAGGGTGGCCGGCCGGTCAGCAGCTCGTAGGCCACGCAGCCCAGCGCGTAGATGTCGGTGCGGTGATCGAGCTCGTCGGCCAGCGCCTGCTCCGGCGCGAGGTACGCCGGCGTCCCCACCACCACCCCCATCTGGGTCAGCTTCACGCCCTGCCCCGAGAGCCCGTCGCTCAGGCGCGCGATGCCGAAGTCGAGGATCTTCGCGCGCACCCCGCCCGAGCGCCGCTGCCCGAGGATGATGTTGGCCGGCTTGAGATCGCGGTGCACCACGCCCAGCCCGTGCGCCTCGCTCAGTCCCTCGAGCACCTGGGTGAGGATCTCGACGGCCTCGGCCGGAGGCAGCGGACCGCCCGAGAGGCGCTGGTCGAGCGTCTGCCCCTCGACCAGCTCCATCGCGAGAAACAGCTGCCCGTTGGCGGCGCGGCCGAAGTCGAACACGCGCACGATGTGGGGGTTCTCCAGCTTCGAGACGAGCTGGGCCTCGCGCTCGAAGCGGCTCCACATCTCGGTGTCGGCCGACAGGGCCCGCCGGAGCATCTTGAGGGCCACCGGCCGCTTCAACAGCACGTGCTCGGCCCGGTACACCTCGCCCATGCCTCCGGTCGCGAGGTGCGATTCGACGCGGAAGCGCCCATCGACGAGGGTGCCGGGCTCCAGGCGTTCGGGCACCTCGTCGCCCGGGGTCACGATCGGGGCGGGCGAGGGCGAGGAGTTGACGGTGTCGATCTTCATCCGCGTGGTGGAGAAGAGGGCCGGCGCGGCCTTGCCTTCGTGCAGCGCGGCGTTGAGCTGGCACACCGCCTTCCACGAGGGGTCGTCGAGGCGCACCGAGAGGCCCACGTTGCCGGCCTCGTCGAAGTCGGCAGCGCCGACCACCCCTCGAACCTCGAGCCGCGCGTCCTGCACGGTGACGTCGACGTCGATCACCTCACCGGGCGCGAGCTCGTCAGGGAAGGGCACGAAGCACATGGGGCCCCGCGCGACGAAGGCCGCCCGGAACTCGTCTGCCGATTGAAAAGCGATGCCGCACCGGATCGACGCTGCCACGGCCCCCCCAGGAGAAGCCCCAGTGTCGCACGCGGGGGCGGCTCCGGCGCGGCCTGAAATTGGACCCCGCCCCAGGCCTGTAGGAACGTGTGGCGATCGCATGGCAGCCCCACCCATCCTCCTCGTCGCTGACGACCTCTCGGTGATCGCCGCCGTCAAGCGCGTGCTCGCCCGCGAGGGCTACGAGTGCGTGCTCGCCACCAGCGCGGCCGACGCGGTGATCGGCTTTGGCCATTCGCTCCCCGGGCTGATGCTGCTGCAGCCCTCGGTGGAGAGCGATCGGGGCGGCGTGGTCCTCGAGGAACTCCAGGGCCACCCTGACGCCCAGCTCCTGCGCGTGGTGCTGCTGGGCGAGACGGTGCCGGGCTTCCCGTGGCCGGTCGAGCCGCTGCCGCTCGACCCTGAGCACTTCGCCACCACCATCGAAGAGAACATCCGCACCACGGGCCAGGGCGAAGGCTGGTCGGTGCTGGAGACGAGCCCGCAGTCGGGCCCGCCCCCCGTCGTCGAGTCGCCGCACGAGCCCGACGCCTGGCGCGCGACGAGCCCGAAGGAGGTCACCCCCTCCGAGGCCGCGGGCCAGGAAGTGCCCGAGCCGCGCGCCATCGTCCCCGAGCCGACGCCGCCCGAGCCGCCAGCGGCCACCGCCACGGCCAGCGAGGTGTCCGACGCGCTCGAGGAGAAGCTCTTCGGCGATCTCGCCCGCGACGTCGAAGAAGAGGCGATGCAGTCGGTCGAGTCGTCGCTGCAGCTGCCTGACGACGCGGAGCTCCAGCGCCTCGAAGACGACGTCCGCGCCGAGGCCCAGCGCCGCCGGCAATCGCGCGAGGCCCGCGCGGTCACGGTCAAGCCCGCCCCTCCGACGCCGCCGGCCGCCGACGCGGCAGACGCCACCGGGGGACCGGACGTCGAGGCGTCGTTCGAAGACATGATGGGCGGTGCGCCGGCCGCCGCGCCGTCGAGGGCCTCCGAGGTGCTCGCCCGCGCCGAGCAGATGGTGCTCGAGACGCGCGCGCAGAGCGACGCCCAGCGCCGGGCCGACGAGGCCGATGGCCGCCGTATGGCGACGGAGGCCGAGGCCGCCACCCGTCGCGCCGAGCGCGCCGACGAGCTGGTGCGCAACGAGCGCGAGGCGCGGGGCGCGATCGAAGAGGAGCTCTTCACCCTCAGGGACGAGCTCAAGCGGGTCACCTCCAGCCAGGACACCGAGCGCGAGCTGGCCCGGGTTCGCCACGAGAACGCGCTGGAGGTGCTCAAGGCCGAGGCCGAGACCACCCGCGAGCGCCTGGGCGCCGAGCTGCACCAGAAGCTCGAGGCCGCGAACACCCAGCTCAAGAACGAGGCGAAGCGGCGCAGCGACTTCGAACGCGCCGCGGAGTCGTTCAAGAAGAAGCTGCAGACCGCCGAGGCGGAGCTCGAGCAGACGTCGGCCCAGCGGTTGACCCGCGACGCGAAGGTGGCCGAGCTGGAGCTCATCGCCGCCGCCCGCGACGCGGAGATCGAAGCGCTGAAGGCCTCGCTCCACGCCGCGCGCGAGGACGCCGACGCGGCCCTCGCGCTCGCCAGCGAAGTGGAGATCGAGCGTCAGCGGCTCGAGGAGACGCGCTCCCAGCTCCAGTTGGCGGAGCAGCACCTCGCCGAGGCCCGCGACGCGCGCGACGTGGCGCAGAACGAGCTGCTCGAGCTCGAAGGCGCCCACGAGGCGCTCCAGTCGCAGCAGGCCGACCTGCAGGCGCAGCTCCAGCGCGCGCAGGCCGACGGCAGCAGCGCGGCCGAACTCCTCGAAGAGACAGCGAGGGAGCGTGACGTGCTCCGCGCCCGCGTGGCGACCCTCGAGCCCTCCCAGTCCCTCGCCGAGCGCCTGGGCTCCGAGCTCGAAGCCGAACGCGCGCTGCGGGAAGTGGCCGAGGCGACGCTCGCCGAGACCGTCACCCGGCTCGGTCCCTTCGCGCCTCTCGCGGAGCGCCTCGGCGCCGAGCTCGAGACGGAACGCGCCGAGCAGAAGCTGGCGGAGGCGACGCATGCCGAGACCGTCACCCGGCTGGGCGCCGAGCTCGACGCCGA
>JBBRUE010000182.1:0-9862 GCA_038248085.1 Myxococcales bacterium
ACGCGAGGTACGCGCCGGGCTCGAGCAGCCGCGAGCCGCTCAGCGGCACGGTGTACCCGTCGGTCGCGCGGAGCACGAACTCCACCGTGTCGAGGTGCTCGTCTTTGAAGGCCGCCTTCAAGACGGGCGCGAGCTCGACGGCGCGCCACCGCTTCACGCGCTGGTAGTACGGGTCGAACGCAGTGACGGTCTCCTCGGGCACGAGCGCGCGCAGCTCGGCGAGCTTCAGCGTCGCGACCGCTGCGCCATCACGGGTGAAGGTGAGGGTCGCGTCAGGAAGAGCGTGCTCTGCAGCGGCGGTCGGCGTGCGCGAACACGACGTGAGCAGGCACAGGCCCAGCATCAGCGCGGGGGACCTCATCGCCACGACTCCTCCGGCGCGAAGACCGCGGCCGCGTAGAGGAACAGGCCGTAATAGAGGGCGTTGGGCACCAGACGCAGGCCGAGCGCCCACGAGTGGCCGCCGAGGATCAACACGTCGCACAGCACCCACAGCCCGTACTGCACCAGCACGAACACGGTCAGCCGCGTGAGGTACCAGCCGAGCACCGGGTGGGCCGCGCGCGAAGGGAACCGGGTGACGAGCAGCCCGGCGGCGAGCGCACAGAAGAGCGCCTCGTAGACGAGGTAGATGCGGCGCAGCTCGACGAAGGTGTCGGGGAACGCGTGGATCGCGAGGGCCTGCAGCACCGGCACCACCAGCGACCACGCCAGCGCGCGGAGCACCGAGGACGTCCACGTCGCGTCGGGGCGGCGAAAGCGCTCGAGCAGCACGAAGTAGCGGAAGTCTCCGAGGATGACGAAGGCGATGCCGACGTTCTGGGCGAGCGCGCCGGTCTTCGGGAGCGGGGACAGCGCCCCGGTGAAGTACGCGTCGAGCATCGTCTCGGCCAGCAGCAGGCCCAGCACCAGCCGCAGCGACGAGCGGGGCGCGCGGAGCGCCAGCCACCCGAGCAAGACGACGCCGAACCCGAAGGCCAGCCCCGGGTGGTGGATCGCGCTGTCTGAGAGGGTCTGCCAGTCGATCGACATCGCGGGCGCATCTTCTAACCGCGCCGATCCACCCTGTCTCGCTCCTCTGCGCCGTCGCTCACTCGCGCGCGGCGAGCTCGTGCGACTGCAGTCGGATGGGGATCTGCAATTCGGCGTCTTCGGTCAGCGCCGGGAGCTTGAGCCGCCGGAGCGTCGCCACGATGCAGGCGCCGACGTGCGCGTCTCGACGGCTGCCCTCGGCGACCGAAGCGCCGAGCACGCTCCCGTCCCTCGCGACGTCCAGCGACACGAGCACGAACCCATCGAAGGCCGCCTGCTTCTTGAGTTCCTGGTCGTAGCAGCGCTCGAACTCGCCGCGCTTGCTGCGCAACGCGATGCGGACCGCGTCTGCGGGTTCGAGGAGCCCGGATTCCTGCACCGGCGCGGCGACCACCCGGGGCCGGCGAAGTCTCCGCATCGGCGTGGGGGGCGGCTCGGCGTCGGCGTCGAACTCCAGGCCCCAGTCCGGTTTGGGTTCCGGCTCGGGAGGCTGGGGCAGAATGGTCTCCCGCGGCGGCGAGGCGAGCGCGCTTCCACCGAGAGACACTCCCCCGGCGCCCGGGTCGAAGTCCTGCGCCGCTTGCCAGGACAACTCGAAGCTCAACGCGGTCGCGATGATCAGGCTGCCCAGCATGGAGAGGCGTCCGGCGCTCATGGGTCATCCCTGATCCACGCCCCGTGCCGGGCCGATCACCGCGGGATGACTGGATCTTGCAGAGGTCATTTCGGAAGGCTGGGTTCCTCTCGACGGCCGCCCCGAGAGTGGCCGTCGTCGACCTCGCGGCTGTCGTCTGAGTGGGGAGGGGGCCTTTGGAACAGTGCGCTGCGCCGGCGTGTTCCGGTTAGAACTACCCCGTGTTCGAGCCGTCCGCCCCAGCACCCACCCCCATTCCACCGCCGGCCGCGCGTCCCCCTCCCAGTGACGGCCGTGCGCTGCGCCTGCTGTCCGAGGTGCGTGCGGCGCAGGCCCGGGCCCTCCACGCCCAGGGCGTGCTGCTCGCCGTCGTCATCTTCATCGTGTTCCTGGTCGTCGGCTCGTGGCTGGCAGCGGCGCACCCGCGTCTGGGTCCCGGCCTCGGCGTCATGGTCGCCGGCGTGGTGCTGGCGCTCGGGGCATTGGTCTTCTTCGGCTTCGTGCTCCCGCGCCGCCGGGTGGGGGACGACGCGCGCACCGCGAAGACACTCGCCGCCCAGCTCCCCGAGCTGAACCTCGATCTCCTCGCGGCCGTCGAGCTCTCGAAGGCCCTCGGCACCCCCGACGACTTCTCCCCCGAGCTCGCGCGCGCGTTCCTCCGCGACGTCGACCTGCGCGCCTCGCGGCTCACCGTCGGCAAGCTGATCGATCAACGCCCTACGCAGCGGGCCGCGCTGGGCCTGGTGGTCACCGTCTTCCTGATGATCCCACTGATGGTCTTCAAGGGCGCCACCCTGCGCGCCGGGCTCGCGCGCGTGTTGATGCCCGCCGAGGAAGGGGAGCCGCTGCGCCGGCAGCCGATCACCGGCGACGTCGAGCTCACCTACCGCTACCCCGTGCACACCGGCCTCGAGGTGCGCAGCATCCCCTCGAGCACCGGGGACGTCAGCGCTCCGGCCGGCACCGAGGTCACGCTCAAGACGCGCGCGGATCGCGACGTCGACGCGGCCGCGTTGATCATGGGCACCGCGGGCACGCGCGTTCCGTTGCGCGTCGATCGCCGCGAGCTGTCCGGCACCTTCGTGGTCAGCGAGAGTGGCCAGTTCCACGTCGCCTTCCTCGACGGCTCCGACCTCACCGCCGAGGGGCCTGATCAATCGATCACCGTCGAGGCTGATCAGCCGCCGCAGGCCCGCATCACCTCGCCCCTCGATGGGCTCGAGCTCGACCCCAAGAAGCAGGCGTTGACGATCAAGTTCGACGCCTCCGACGACTACGGGCTCTCGGCGCTCGACCTCGTCTTCACCCCCGAGGGCGGCACGGTGCACCGCGTCTCGCTCAAGCCCGACGACGGCCGCACCACCCGCGGCAGCTACCAGTGGGACATCGCGCCGCTCGCGCTCAAGCCGGGGCAGGGCGTCAGCTACTACCTCGAGGCCACCGACAACGACGCGGTGAAGGGGCCGAAGAAGGGCATCTCGTCGGTGCTGCGGCTCAAGCTGTACAGCGCGTCGGAGCACCGGCGCGAGGCGTTGGCGAAGGCCGAGGCGCTGTGGGTGCGGCTGGTCGATCACCTCGCCGACCGCATGGAGTCGCCGGATCGCCCGAGCCCCACGCCCATCGACGCGGCGGTGGCGGGCAAGCCCGTCGACGAGCGCGCGGCCACGTTGTCGAGTGACTTCACCGGCCTGGTGCAGGCGCTCGACGAAGAGCAGGACCCGCCGCAGGACCTCGTGTCGGCGCTCAGCAACATCAGCACCGAGCTCACCCGCGACGTCTCGCAGGTCGCGACGAACCGGCAGTTCCTGCTCCGCCTCGCCGGCCGCGTCGCGAGCAGCACTGGCAAGACCACCTTCGTCGACACCCGCGGCGGGACGTACATCCTCGACCTGCAGAAGCGCGTGGCCTCGGCGATCGGCACCGACATCCAGCACTCCGAGAAGAACGTGCTCTACCTCGAGGCGCTGCTCGACCGCGCGAAGCTCGACGCCATTCGTGAGCTCGCCAACCAGCTGCGCGAAGACCGCAAGGACCTCACCCGGCTCCTCGACGAGTTCAGCCGCACCAAGGACCCCACGACGCAGGAGGCGCTCATCGAGCAGATGCAGGCGCTCAAGCAGCGCATGCTCGAGCTGCAGCAGCGCATGGCCGACCTGAGCAAGGGCATCCGCGACGACTTCATGAACGCCGAGGCCCTTCAGCAGATGCAGGAAGAGTTCGGCCTCGAGTCCTCGCTCGACGAGGTGGAGAAGCTGGTCAAGGAGGGCAAGGCCGAAGAGGCGCTCAAGAAGATGCAGGAGCTCGCCATGCAGATGGACGACTTCCTCGAGAAGCTCGACGAGGCCGGCGACAAGGCCGACGAGCAGATGGACCCCGAGTTGGCGCGCCAGTTCCAGGAGTTCACCCAGAACCTCGACTACACCGCCGCGAAGCAGGAGCAGCTCGCCGACAAGACGCGCGCGCTCCGCGACAAGTACCGGCAGCAGCAGAAGGAGCGCATCGCGAAGCAGGGCGACGCGCTGAAGAAGGAGCTCAAGGAGAAGCTCGACGACCTCGACAAGAGCTGGAAGCAGCTCGACGGCGATCGCTTCGGCTTCCGCTTCGAGGACGCGCAGAAGGAGGCGATGCAGGCGCGGGAGAACGTGCAGCAGTCGCTCGATGCCAACGACTTCGACCTCGCCTCCGAGGCGGCCGACCGAATGGAAGAGAAGGCGCGGCAGATGGCCAGCCAGGCCTCCGAGCAGCGCCGCCTCGAGGAGCAGTTCCAGAACCCGCCCGAGGCGCGCCGCGAGTCACGGCAGGCGGCCGACAAGCTCGGGCGCGACGCGAAGAAGGCCGAGGAGGTGGCCCAGAAGCTGCGTGACCTCTTCCCCCAGCCCGGCCAGCAGATGAGTGACCAGGACCGTGCGCAGATGAGCGAGCTGGCGCGGCAGCAGAAGCAGTTGCAGCAGCAGGCGCAGCAGCTCCAGCAGCAGATGGACTCGATCGGCGAGCGCGCGCCCATCTTCAACGAAGAGGCGCAGCAGCAGATGGAGCAGGCCGGGCAGCGCATGCAGGGCGCCGGCGAGAAGCTCGGCGGCAAGGACCCCAGCCGTGGCTTCGGCGAACAGCAGGGCGCGATGCAGGCGCTCCAGGGTATTCAGCAGGCGCTCCAGCAGGCGGGAAACGGCAAGGGGAAGGGCGGCATCCCGCTCCCGATGAAGAGCCGCGGCAGCGGGCACAGCAACAAGGACCAGAAGGTGGAGATCCCCGATGAGGACCCCAACGCCGCCCCGCGCGAGTTCCGCAAGGACGTGATGGACGCGATGAAGCAGGGCGCGCCGGATCGCTACAAGGACCAGAACAAGAAGTATTACGAGGAGCTGGTGAAGTGAGTCGCGTCGCTCTCCTGATGTGCCTGGTCGGTGCGGCGCGGTCGTTCGCCCAGGAAGACCCGTCGAACCTCCCCGAGCTGAAGGGCGAGGCGAAGGCGCGCATTCAGAACCTCGATCAACACCTCGAGGACTGGGACATCGAGGCGGCGAAGGAAGAGCTCGCCGCGCTCGAGAAGATCGCCCCCGCCGACCTCGAGCCGCTCGCGTACTACCAGGGCCGCATCGCGTTCGAGGAGGGCCGCTACGCTGACGCCTCGCGGTTGCTCGAGAAGGCCGGCCTCACCGACAAGCCCTCGAGCTGGGTGCGGCTGGCGAAGGACACCGGGGCGATCGTCAACGGCTACGAGAAGGCCGAGAGCGCGCACTTCGTGTTCCTGTACCCGAAGGGCCGCGACGCGGTGCTGGTGCCGTGGGCGCTCGAGGCGCTCGAGGCCGCGCGCGCGGCGCTGGAGAAGGACCTCGGCTACGCGCCCCCGGGCAAAGTGCGCATCGAGATCGTCTCGTCGGCCGGCGAGCTGGCGAAGGTCTCGACGTTGACCAAGGAGGCCATTCGCACCACCGGCACCATCGCCATCTGCAAGTTCAACAAGCTGATGGTGACGAGCCCGAAGGCGGTGGTCACCGGCTACGACTGGCTCGACACCGTGTCGCACGAGTACGTGCACCTGGTGGTCAGCAAGAAGAGCCGGAACACCGTGCCCATCTGGATGCACGAGGGCCTGGCGAAGTACCTCGAGTCGCGGTGGCGGGGGCCGGCGGGTGGGGCGATGACGCCTCCGACGCTGGCGCTGCTCGGGAGCCGGGTGAAGAAGAACCAGCTCGTACCCTTCGAGAAGATGCACCCCTCGATGGCGCTGCTGCCGACGGCCGAAGACGCGGCCACCGCGTTCGCCGAGGTGTTCTTCGCGTTGAAGCTGGTGGACGTCGAGGGAGGCCCCCAGGCGCTCGAGCGGTTGCTCGACTTGATGTCGAAGGGCGTGAGCGATCGCGCGGCGGTCGAGCAGGTGATGAAGCGGAAGTGGCCCGAGTTCGAGAAGAACTGGATGGCCTTCATGAAGAAGCAGCCCTTCCCCAAGGAGCTCATTCCTCCCTCGTCCTTCGAGAAGAAGGAGCTGACCGAGTCGAAGAAGGAAAAGAAGAAGGGCCGCGAGGTGAGCTTCGGAGACTTCGGCGAGGTGAAGGAGACCGACGCGCGGCGTGATGCGCACCTCGGCGAGTTGTTCCGCGAGCGCAACCGCATGAAGGCCGCGTCGGAGGCGTATTCGCGCGCGTACAAGTCGGTCGGCGACAAGTACGAGTCAGTGTCGAACAAGTACGCGCTGACGCTGCTCGAGCTGCAGAAGTACGACGAGGCGGCGAAGGTGCTCGAGGGCAGCCTCACCATGCACCCCGGCAGCGCGCCGACGAACGTGCACCTCGGGCGCATCTATTTGCGCGCGAAGAAGTACGAGGCGGCGAAGCGGGCGTACCTCGACGCGCTGGCGGTCAACCCGTTCGACCCGGAAGTGCACGTGGCGCTGTATGCGGCCGGCGAGGCGCTCAAGGACGCGACGCTGATGGCGCGCGCGAAGGACGGCGTGAAGTTGCTGCTGCAGGTCGAGGACGCGGTGGTCGCTCCATTGGCGAGGCGGTTCGCGCAGTCGAGTGACCTGGCGAACATGGATCTCAGTCACGAGCCGCCGGCGCCGAGTCCCGACGCGGGCTGATGGGTCGAGCCTTCGTTGTGCTGGACGACGGCGGCGCAAGAAGCAGTCGTAGCCGAGACCTGCGTTGGCGTTCTCGCGCGGAGCGACTGGAGCAGCAAGGTCCCCTTCGTTGGGTGTGCCGCGAAGGCAGGCGCTACGTTCCAGCAATGTGGATGTCGCCCCTGCTCTCGTTGCTCGTCACCGCGGCACCGGCAGCGTCGATTCCCTGTCTGGCGATGAAGCCCGAACCCTGCCTCTCTGCCTGTGAGAAGGGCGACGAGAAGAGCTGCACCACGCTCGGGGTCCTCGCCGAAGACGGGCTGCTTCCGCCTGCGTACCACGCGCGCCTCTTCGCCCAGGTGCACACCACCTGCGCGACGTACGGAGGCCGCCGCTGCTTCGCCGAGGGCGTGATGCGCCTGGCCGGCATCGGCACGGCGAAAGACGCCGCCGGGGCCACGAAGCTCTTCTCGAGCGCGTGCGAAGCCGGCCACCAGGTCGCGTGCGGCAACCTCGCGGTGCGCTACTACCGCGGCGAAGGCATCGAGCAGGACCACCGCCTCGCCCGCCGGCTCGCGCTCGAAGCCTGCGACACGGCGCCCGCGGCCTGTCTCAACGCGAGCTGGTTCATCGCCACCGGCATCGGCGGTCCGGCTGACCCGAAGGCCGCCATCG
Source organism: Myxococcales bacterium (assembly GCA_038248085.1). Lineage (GTDB taxonomy): Bacteria > Myxococcota > Myxococcia > Myxococcales > Myxococcaceae > Archangium_A. The sequence continues at coordinate 7,401 of JBBRUE010000182.1, forward strand.
CTCTCCTCGAGAAGACCTGCGTGCAGTTCCTCCCGGCCTGCGGGCGACTGGCGAACGACCTGCTCTCGGACGTGTGGATCAAGCCCGACGTCGAGCGAGCGCTCACCATCGGCAAGCAGGGCTGCGCGCGCGGCGATGGAAAGTCGTGCGAGACGGTCGGCAAGGTCTACCTGGGCGCGGTGCCCGCGAAGCAGGACGACCACGCGGCGTTGCCGTTCTTCGAGAAGGCCTGCCAGCTCGGTGAGCTGATGGCCTGTTTCAACCTGGGCGTGATGTACGACGAGGGGCGCGGCGTGAAACCGAACCTCAAGAAGTCAGCCGAGTACGCGATGCTCGCCTGCGACCTCGGCAACCAGCTCGGCTGCAACAACCTCGCGGCCCTGATGATGAAGGGGAAGGGCACGAAGAAGGATCCCGCGGGCGCGCGCGACCTGCTCCGCCGCTCGTGTGACACCGGGGCGGTGCGCAGTTGCTTCTCGTACGGCCTCACGCTGGCCCGCGGCATCGGCGGCCCCCTCGAGAAGAAGAAGGCCATCGAGGTCTACAAGCACGCGTGCGGCGCGGGTCTCGACATCGCGTGCACCGCCGAGCGCTTGCTCGACCGCTAGCTCCCAGGGGAAGCCGTCAGAACTCGAACTTCTGGAACGAGCCGAGGTCCTTGAACGCCTCGACCAGCCGCGCGGTGACGCCCTTCTCGCCGAGGTACAGCCAGCCGCGCGGGTCGATGTACTTCTTGTTCGGCGCGTCGGCCCCTTCGGGGTTGCCGATCTGCGACTTGAGATACCCGTCCTTCTCGTCCATGAACTTCTTGATGGGGTTCAAGAACGCCCACTGGGTGTCGGTGTCGATGTTCATCTTCACCACGCCGTAGCTGACCGCCTCGCGGATCTCTTCCTGGCTCGAGCCGGAGCCGCCGTGGAAGACGAAGTTCACCGGCTTGGGCCCCGTCTTCCGCGCTGCGGCGATGTGCTGCTGCGAGTCGCGGAGGATGGTGGGCTTGAGCTTCACGTTGCCCGGCGCGTACACGCCGTGGGTGTTCCCGAAGGACGCCGCCACGGTGAAGCTGCCGACCTTGCCCAGCGCGTCGTGCACCGCGAGCACGTCCTCGGGGCGGGTGTAGAGCTTGCTGTGCTCGACGCCGCTGTTGTCGACGCCGTCCTCTTCGCCGCCGGTGACGCCGAGCTCGATCTCCAGGGTCATGCCCAGGCGGGCCATGCGGGTCAGCCGCACGGTGCTCAGCGCGATGTTGTCCGCGACCGACTCTTCGGACAGGTCGAGCATGTGCGAGCTGAACAGCGGCTCCTTGTTCTTCTCGAAGAACTTCTCACCGGCGTCGAGCAGCCCGTCGACCCAACCCAGCAGCTTCTTCGCCGCGTGGTCGGTGTGCAGCACCACCGGCACTCCGTAGGTCTCGGCCAGCGCGCGCACGTGCATCGCCCCGGCGATGGCCCCGGCGATCGACGCCTGCTGCTTCGAGTTGTCGAGCGACTTGCCGCCGACGAACTGCGCGCCGGTGTGGGAGAACTGGATGATGATCGGCGCCTTCGCCTCCTTGGCCGCCGCCATCGCCGCGTTGCTCACGTGCGAGCCGATGGAGTTGATCGCCGGAAGCGCGCACTGCGCCTCCTTGCAGTAGGCGAAGAGCTCCAACAGCGCGTTCCCCGTCACGATGCCCGGCTTCAGCTTGAGGTTGTTCATGGGCGCCCTTGTAGAGTCGTCCGGCGCGCGGATCGACCTCTTCTGCCGTGGTGACCCGGCTACGTAGAAGCTGAACTCAACCTTCCCCCGCGAATATGAGCCTTCCGCATGCTCGGTGAGGCCGCGTAGATTCACTGCGGCGGCACGAGCGCGTGCAATCCTCCGCCGCTTCGCCGACGCCGAGAGCGACCTTGAGCGCCTCGATGCGCGAGTCGGGCCCCCGCCACAACGATGAGCGCGTGCCCTGGCGTGGAACGGTGAAGCCCCAGCTGTCCAGCACGTGCGCCCAGACGGGTTGGGTTTTGCTGCTGCGCCCTCGCGGACGTCCAGATCCCCGCGCTCGGCATGATGAATCAGAGCGCGCCGAGGTCGATGGACGTGGTGACGGTGCCGGCACCAATACCTCCATCGGCAAAGACAGACATTGCCACCGACAGGACGAAGGTGTCGTCCATCCCAATGTGCCGGCACGTGCGCGTCGGGCCCTCGACATATCTGAGGTCGAACGCCAGGCCACCGCCGGGCGAGGCGGTGGTGATCACCTGCGCCCGGGTGTCGCCTGCGTCCAGAAGGCGTGCGCCTCCGGTCACCGTCGGCGATGCATAGAACGCGGGGGGCGCCGAGGTGGGCTGCCAGGTGACGTCGACCACCACGCCGGCATCGGTGTGGGTGCCACTCGCGCTCGGCGATGGGAAGAGCGCCTCAGACGACGAGCAGGTTCCGCCGCTTGGACAGCCTGTAAAAACAACAACGGCGAGGAGGAG
>JBBRUE010000183.1:0-9784 GCA_038248085.1 Myxococcales bacterium
AGATGACCGCGATCCAGGCGAACTCCCGCCAGGTGTGGATGGTGTTCGGCGGCATTGCCGGCGCTGCGCTCGCGTTGATCGCCGTCGTGGTGATGCTCGCCACGCGGCAGCCCGAGCTGGTGGTGGCGGCCCCGCACGCCCCCGCGCCGGTGAAGGTCGTCGCGGCTGCGCCCGCGCCGAAAGAGATGGACGAGCTCACCCCGCTCGCGAAGGTGGCGCCCCGCGCGGTCAAGGCGCTCGCGCGCCCCGCGACCCCGGCCACCGAGACTCCGGCGGCCGCGCCGCAGAGCGAAGAGAGCCCCCCAGAAGCAGCCGAGCTGACCGCCGAGAAGAAGCCGGCCGCTGGCGACTTCAGTTTCCTCGAGAGCGCCGAAGCGCCCCAGAGCGAACTCAAGCGACCGACCTCGGAGCTGTGAGCCTGCGCCTGTCGTGCAGCGCCTGATCTACGTCCTCCTGGCGGTCGCGATGCTCGCGGTCGTCGGGCTGACGTCGACGCTGGTCCTCAAGCGATCGAAGCCGACGGCGACAGTCACGGCCGTGGCCCCGGTGCGCTGTGCCGATGCCGACCGCTTGCCCGGCCGCGTGCTCCCGGCCCTGTCGGCGGCACCGCTCACCGTGGTGACTGACCAGGTGACCCTGCACATCGACGGCGCGACGCCAGGTCCCCTCGTGGCCGAGGGGGTCCACGCGGTCGAAGCGACCGCCGACGGTGCAGCCCCGGCACGGGTGCAGGTGGAGGTCGCGGCCTTCGTGCCGGTGCTGCTCGAGGCGCGGGTGACCGCGGGGGTGGTGACGGTGCTGGTGGTGGGCGCGCGCTGCGCGACGTGCGCCCACGCCGACACCGAGATCGACCTGAAGTTCCGCGGCGGCGGCGTGGGCGACCTGGGCGGGGTCGCGCGCTCGCTGGCGAAGGGGGACTGGGTCCTCGCGGCGCAGCAGGCCCGGGCCATCGCCCCGGACGATCGACAGGGGCCCGAGCCGGCGCGCCTGCTGGCGGTGCTCTACGCGCTCGCGGGTCGACCCACGCTGGTGCGGGAGCAGGTGGCGCTGCTCCCCAGGCGCGACCCACTCGTGGTGGCGCTCGCGCGGCGCGAGCTCGCGGAAGCGGCGGTGAGCCAACGGCAGCTCGAGACCGCGACCGCGCGGTGGAACGCGACGAGCGATCGGTTTCAACGCCTGACGGATCGCTTCGTTTCCGAGGCCCCACAGACGTTGACCGAGCTAACGGTGAAGTTCGACGGGCTCTCGCGCCGCTTCGCGAGCGCCCAGAGCGGCGGTGACGCCATCGCGTGCGAGGCGACGCTCGATGACGCGGCCGCGGCGGTGCGGGACGCCGTGGTGCAACTGCGCACGCGCAACGCCGGCGACTGTGCGTGGCAACGGCGGATCTCCGACGCGTTCTGAAGCAGGGCAGGTGAAGTCGCTCCGCCGCGGGCCCGGGAGAGGGGAAGGCGTGCTGTGAACCGGCGAAATCGGTAACCCGTAAACCGGCGAGAGGGGTGACCCATCGAGGGTGCGCCAGAACATGGCGCCCAGCGCGTCCACCTCGCGGTCCAGCGGAGAGCCGTGACGGCGGACAGAGGGGAGGCGCCCACTCGCCTCGACGCCCCGTCGCGGCACTGCACCTGCCCGCCGTTCACGCGACAGCGCGTCGTGGTGCCGGACGCCCATCGTTCACGCGACCGCGCGTCGCGATCGTGCAGATGGCCGGGGTTCACGCGACAGCGCGTCGTGGTCCTGCACATGCCCGTCGTTCACGCGAGCGCGGGGCGCGGTGCTGGTAGTTCAGCCGCCGCGCACGGCCTCGGCGCTGCGACGCCAGCCGTAGCCGTCACAGAGATCCGTGCGGTCCTTCACCTCGGCGCGCGCGAGCGACAAGGGGCCCGGCACCGTCGCATAGGGAAGCCCGCGCGAGGTGAAGGCCGAGGGGTGCTGCCGGAGGAAGGCCTCGACCAGACGCACCACGCCGGGCTCGTCCTGCGGGCCGACGTCGATGATCGCCGAGTCGGCGCGCTCGAAGTCCGACGGGGTGTTGGCCACGTAGAGCGAGAAGCGCAGCTGGTCGGCCCACTTGCTTGCGCAGGCCTCGACCAGCAATGGCGCCGCCTCGAACGAGACCGGGAGGAACACCTTCGCGTAACCGTTCCCCACCACGCAGCCGCCCTGGCCTCCGTAGAGCGAGAAGCGGTGCGGGTGCAGGTTCTCCCGGGCGCGCGGGAGCCGCAGCGCCACCACGTCGCCGGCCTTCGCGTCGGCGGGCACGTACTGCCCCGGCTCGTCGACGAAGACCGTCAGCTTCCCGTCGCTCACGAAAGACCAGCCGTGCCCGGTGCGGACGAGGCGAAACGACCAGTCCCACCCCGTCGCGCCCTGGGTGCACGCCGAGAGGTGGGCCACGAAACCGGAGTCGCCGGAGGCGCGCGCGAGCTCGGGGCCTTCGCCCGGGCGCAAGGTGAAGCGCCGCGCGTGGAACCAGCGCACCTTGGGGTCGTTGGCGAGCGGGTTCACCGCGTCACCTCGCCCCACAACACCGTCGGCCATTCGCGGGGCTTGCCGAGCATCTCGAGCGCGTGCCGGGCCACGCCGACCGCGCGCACGTCGAGCGTCTGCTCGTAGTGCGTGATGCCGTACACCGAGATGAGGAGCGCGGTGCCGATCCACCGCACCACGCGTTCCTGGAAGTCGGCGTCGGGCTTGAAGCCCGGCTCGCGGGCCTGCGCGTAGGCCACCAGCATCTCGTGCGCGAAGGCCTCGAGCACCGGCCGGGCGAGCACCTCACTGCGGTGCTCCGGCGCCAGCCAGCCGAGCACGTAGTCCGACAGGAGGCTGCCGAGGTCGCGCGCGGGGTCGCCCCAGAACGAGAGCTCCCAGTCGAGGTACACGATGGTCGCCCCGCCGCGGGTGCCCCTCGCCGTGCGCAGGAGGTTCGCCTGGCGCAGGTCGCCGTGCAGCAGCGCGTTCTCACTCTCGCGTTGCTGCTGCGCGGACAGCGCCTGAAGGCCGGTCATCGCCTGCCCGTCGGCCTGGACCTGGGCGAAGAAGTCGATGCCCGCACTCGAGAGCCGCGCGTAGAAGTCGGGCCGCATGCGCAGGAAGCACTCGAGCAGGTCCGACTCGTCGCGGAAGGCGTCAGCCAGCGCGTAGTGCGAGCGGCCTTCGCGACTCATGCGATGGAGGAAGCCCAGCGCGTGCCCCACCTGCGCCGCCAGCGATCCCGGGTATTCCCCGGAGCGGCGGTGGAAGTGGTGCAGCGTCTCGCCATTGGAGATCCACTCCAGGCCCAGCAGCCCATGCGCGGGGTCGAAGGCAAAGACCTTGGGCAGGTGCAGAGGGCTGCGCAGCGCCCGGCTGAGCGGCTCGACGCGCTCGAGCACGCTGCCTTCGCGCAGCACGCCGACGTTGCCCGGGCCGTCGGCGATCTTCACCAACACGCGCTTCTTGCCCGTCTTCGTCTTGCAGACGACGGTGCGGTTCTTCGACGGCGGCGGCGAAGACACCGACGGGTCTCGCACCAGGCCGAGCACGGCCAGTCGGGCATCGAGTTCAGCGTCGGTGAGCGGTGCGCGCATCAGAAAGCCATGACTGTCTGCCGCGCCCGCCGGGTCGCCGCAACAAGTTCGACGAAATGAGCGAGGGCGGGCCCCTCACCCGGCCCCGCCCCCCGCCGTCGCAGGGAGCGGGAAACGACTCAACGCATCGCGGCCGACGACAGCGCGCGGTGCACCGCCTCGAGCGCCTTGCGGGCCTCGAGCAGCTCGGCGCGCTCACGGGTCAGCTCCGAGACCTGCCGGGCCAGCGTGTCGCGCTCGGTCTTGAGCGCGTCAGACGCGCGGCGCAGCGAGAGCATCGACTCCTGCGCCAGCTCGAGCTCGCCGGCCAGCCGCTCTTCTTCGGCGAGGCTCTCGGAGATCTCGTGGTCTTTCTTCTCGACGAGGGCGACGAACTCGAGCTTCTCGCGCTCGCGCACCTCGAGCACCTGCCGCGACTCTTGCAGGGCGAGGAGCGACTCGTTGCGTTCGCCTTCGAGGGCCTCGAGCTCGCGCTCCAGCTCCGAGAGCAGCGTCACCCGGCTCTCCATCTCGGTGGACAGGCGACGGGCCTCGTCCATGCGCATGCGCGCCTCTTCGGTCGCGCGCTCGGCCTGGCGGCGGGCGGCTTCGAGGTCCTGCGCGAGCGCGAGGTTCATCGCGCGCGACTTGGCCAGCTCGGTCTGCAGCGCGGAGATGCGCTCGACGGCCAGCACGCCGGCCTCGGCCACGGTGTCGGGCAGCGGCTCGGGACGCGGGTTCTCGCGGACCGCCTTGAGGCGCTCGCGCAGCCGCTCGCGGCGTTCGCCGGGGTCGCGCTCCGAGGGCTCGCTGTCGGGCACGGGCGCGGTCTGCACCTCGGTCACCGAGGGCAGCGGCTCGGCGTGAGCGACCACCTGCGCGCGGGGCGCCGGCTGGGGCTCGACGTACGCGGCGACCTGCGCGCGCGGTACCGGCTGGGGCTCGACGTACGTGGCAACCGGCGCGCGCGGGGCCGGCTGGGGCTCGCCGTAGCTGACCTGCGCGCGCGGCGACGGCTGCGGCTCGACCTGGGTGACGACCTGCGCGCGCGGCGCCTCGGGCTGGACCGCCTCGACGGGGGCGGACCAGGTGGTGGCCTCGCGGGCGTGCACCTCGTCGGGCATCGCGCGCGCGTACAGCGGGGCGGGGGCGCCGATGGCTTCCTGCAGCGCCTCGGCCGCCGTGCCGCGCATCAGGCGCGCCTGCGCCCGCGCCCGGAGCGCCGCGCCGAGATCCGGCGACTCTCGCGAAGGAATGACCGAGTGCGGCTCGGAGGCCACCTGCTGCGCCAGCGCTTCCACCGACGCCGCAGACATCGCGGACTGATCGGCGGTGGCCGTCATCAGCGCCCCGAGACGCACCCGCGGCTTGGCCCGGCTCACGTTCATGTCGAATGCCTTCTTCATCAGTCTTCCCTCCGGAGGCGGCGTCACTGCGGGTTCACGAATCGGTGGCTCAAGCGCTCTTGGCCTGGGGCGGCGTGGTCTTCTTGGCGGCGATCGAGGCCTGGAGGCGCTCGAGCACGTCATCGATGAGCTTCTGCACGTCGTCGGCGCCCTTGCTGTCGCGGTCGAAGCGGAAGATGGGCATGCCCGCGCTCGAGGCCTGCGCGAAGCGCGTGCACTGGCGAATGACCTGCGGCATCAGGAACTCGGGGTAGTGCTGCTTGAGGGCCTCGAGCGCCTCCTTCGCCAGCTTGAAGGTCGCGTTGAAGCTGTTGACCACGATGAAGACGTGGTCGAGCACGTGGCCGAGATCTTCCTCGAGCGAATTGACCGTCTCGAAGAGCAGCTTGAGCCCGTGGAACGAGAGGAAGTCGGCCAGCACCGGCACGAGGAGATCGTCGGCCGCCATCAGCGCGTTGAGGTTGAGCAGCCCGAACGAGGGCGGCGCGTCGAAGATGATGAAGTCGTAGTGCGCCTCGACTTCCTTGAGCGCGTTCTTCAACTTGAACTCGCGGCCCGCCATCGGCATCAGCGCGAGGTCCATGGTGGACATCGAGAGGTTCGAGGGCACGAAGTCGAGGTTGGGCAGCGCCGACTTCTGCACCACCTGCGAGATGGGGACCTTCTTCACCAGCACGTCGAGCAGCGTGCGGTCGAAGTCTTCACCCTCGAAGCCGAGGCACTTGGTGGCGTGGCCCTGGCTGTCGAGGTCGACCAGCAGCACCCCGTAGCCCATCTCGGCCAGGCGCCAGGCGTAGCTGGTGGAGAGCGACGTCTTGCCGGTGCCGCCCTTGAAGTTGAGGAACAGCTGCTTGCGCGTGCCGAGCGCGGGAGGCTCACGCTGGAGCTTGCCGCGCAGCTCCCACACGTCTTCCGGCGTGTACTCGTCCTTCTTCAGGGCGGCGCTCAGCACCCTGGGGGTGATGCCGAGCAGGTCGGCGGTCTCTTTGGGGGAGTAGCGAATGGGTTCCATGGAGAGGTCCTCGCTCACGCAACGAAATATTTGAGACCGCGGCGGACGATCTGCCCCTGCGCCAGGAGCTCACCGCAGGTGCGCATGGTGTCTTCGGTCGACGCGCCGATGCCGGAGCTGAGCTCGGGCAGCTGGCGACCGCGGATGGACGCGCGCAGCTCGCGGAGCACCGCGACCCAGAGCTCGGGAGACGGCGCCGGCGCTTCGACCTCGAGCACCGCCACGCGGGCGCGGGCCACCGGGGCAGGCGCGTGCGCGACAGGCGCCACGACGCGGCTGATCACGGGCTGGGCGACGACGGGCTGGGCGATGCGGGCCGCTTCGGGCGCGGCCTGCGCGACGCGCGTCATCACGGGCGCGGCGACGACAGGCTGGGTGACGCGGGCCGCCGGAGTCACGACGGGAGCCATCGGCGCCTTCGTGGGCCGCAACAAGTCGGTGATGCGCATCGGCGCGGGCGCCGAGGGCACGTTCGCCAGGCGGCGCACTTCGCGGCGACGGTGCGCGTCGTCGAGCGAGACCAGCGAGGTCACGTCCTGCCCGAGCAGCCGCGAGAGCGACTGACTGGCGGCGCGGCGCACGCGGAGATCGGGGTCGCGCATCGCGTCGAGCAGCAGCGGGCGGGCGACCTCGGCGTTGCTGGCGCCGAGCACCAGCGCGGCGAGGGCGCGCACGTCGGCGTCGACGTCACGAATGGCCTGGGCGCCGAGATCGAAGGCGGCGGTACCGGCAAGCCCCAGCGCGAGCAGCGACGCGCGGCGGCGCACGGCCTTGTCGGGATCCTTCGTGGCGGCCGCGAGGTGCGGGCCGGCCGCCGCGGGGTCGAGCTTGAGCAGCGCCTTGAGCGCGGCGATGCGGACCTCGGGCGCGGTGGAGGTCAGGAGCGGCTGCACCACCGGCACCGCCTCGGCCTTCGCCAGCGACGCGAGCGCCGAGAGCAACGCCACCTGCACCGCGGGCTCGGACTCGCCGTGGAGCGCGGTCGCCAACGCCGGGGCCGCCGCGGGGTGCCGCAGGGCCTCGAGCCGTTCGGCGGCGCGCACGCGGGCCGTGGTGTCGAGGGCCGAGAGCTCGCGCACCGAGAAGCCGAAGAGCGTCTCTTCGCTGCGGCCGGGGAAGGTGGTGTGCCCGGCGAGCATCGCGAGATCGCCCAGGCTGACGTCGATGCGGCCCTGCGCCTTGAGCTCGTGGGCCACGCTGGTGACGGTATCGGCGGTCGCGGGCCGCGTCGCGGCGACGTGCACCGCGGTGCCGCCGCGCAGCGCCAACACCTCGCTGCGGAGCTGGGCGATGAACTGCGAGAGATCGAAGCCGTCGATGCCCTGGTCGAGGCCATGAATGCGCGAGGCCTCGAGCATCTTGCCGACCAGGTCGGCGCGCTCGCGGCGCAGCGCATCGACCACCCGCGCCATCTCTTCCCGCTCGGAGTGCGCGCGCGTGGCCCGCACCTCGAGCTCGGCGATGACCCGGCGCAGCTCGATCTCGCGCTGCGAGGCCGCGCCGAGGTCCGACTTGAAGCGCTCGAGCTCCGAACGCGAGCTGTCCGCGTCGTTACACAGCTGTGTCGAACGTGCCTCGAAGTACACGATCTTCTCGAGCGCGCTCTTCAACAGGGCTTCGGGCTTGTCGTCACTCAAGGCTGGTCCCGCCTCCGGGGATTGGAGCTGCCGAAAAGACGCTACAGGGCTGTGGCGGCTTGTCTCTTTTTTGACAGCGGGCGCACCCTATGCTGGCGATCATCAGATGTAAACCCACGGATCCATTGAAGTTTCGACCGATGTAGGGGAAAAACGCAGCTGAGGCCGATTTACCGGCCCGGGAGCCGCTTTCGCGCCCGCGAGAAAAAGCAGGCTGACGCGCTTGGTCTTGCCCCCCGGGGACCCCGATGCCAGACAGCGCACCCTCCATGAACACACCGCGCGTCGAACTCCCACCGCACCTCCAGCGGTACGTCGTGGACCAGGACTACGCCTCGTACACGCCGCGTGACCAATCGGTGTGGCGGCACGTGATGAAGCGGCTGCAGCGGCACCTCGAGTCGCGCGCGCACCCCACCTACCTGCGTGGGTTGCAGGAGACGGGCATCGAGGTCGACGAGATCCCCCGACTCGAGACGATGAACGAGAAGCTCGACCGCCTCGGCTGGCGGTGCGTGGGCGTGCGCGGCTTCATTCCCCCCGCGGTGTTCACCGAGATGCAGGCGCGCGGCATTCTCGCCATCGCCGCCGACATCCGCAGTCACAAGACCATCGCGTATACGCCGGCGCCCGACATCATCCACGAGAGCTCGGGGCACGCGCCGATCATCGCTGACGCGGCGTACGCGGCGTACCTGCGCAGCTGCGGCGAGGTGGGCTTCAAGGCCATCGCCTCGGCCGAAGACCGCGCGCTGTTCGAAGGCATCCGCAACCTCTCGGTGGTGAAGGAATACCCGAGCGCGACGCCCGACGACGTGGAGCACGCCCAGGCGCGCCTCGACGCGGCGGCGAAGTCGGTGCGCTACGTGTCCGAATCGACGCGCGCCTCGCGCCTCTACTGGTGGACCGCCGAGTACGGCCTGGTGGGCACGCTCGAGCAGCCCAAGCTGTACGGGGCGGGGCTCCTCTCTTCCATCGGCGAGGCGGAGCACTGCCTGACGGCCGAGGTGCGCAAGCTGCCGCTCTCGGTGGAGTGCGCGAACACCGCGTACGACATCACCCGCATGCAGCCGCAGCTCTTCGTGGCGCGCGACTTCAAGCACCTCAACGACGTGCTCGCCGACTTCAAGCACTCGCTGGCGTACATCCGCGGTGGTGACTACGGGCTCGACGAGGCGCTGCGCAGCCGTGCGGTGAACCACCTCGTGCTGCGCAAGCGCGGGGGCGAGAGCATCGAGGTAACCGGCGAGGTGCGCGAGGTGCATCGCTCGGGCAAGGACACCGGGCCGGGCCTCACCGCGTCGGTGATCGAGCTGGTCGGGCCGACGATGATCACCAGCAACGGCAAGTGCACCGAGATCCCCAAGCGCATCGACGCGGTGGTGCTCATCGGCAACGACCGCCTGCCGGCGCGCGGGCGCTTCTCGATGCGGCTCGCGTCGGGCGTCGAGGCCTCGGGCTACGTGGTCGAGGGCCACGAGGTGGTCGACTTCCGCGTGTGGCTGCACGGCCGGCAGGTGCCGGTGTCGACCTGGGCCTACGTCGCGGTGGCCGAGAGCATTCCCTCGGTAGCCGGCGGCCCGGCCGACCCGCAGCGCTGGGACGAGTACTTCGGCGCGCTCGACAGCTTCACCGCGGGCAACAGCGAGACCCTGGCGCGGCAGCGCAAGGCCGAGGAGCTCCCCGGGGAGCTGGCGAAGCTCTACTCGGAGGTCCGCACCATGCGCACCGGCAAGAAGACCGACCGCAAGCGGCTCGAAGCGATCCTCGCCGAGAGCAAGCGCTTCGGTGACGAGGTGCTGCTGCGCGAAGAGATCGAAGAGCTCCTGGGGGCGAACTGATGCCCACCCCCGTCGAAGCGCGAATGCGGGCCGCCTTCAACGTGCTCGAGAAGCACGTCGAGACGAAGTACGGCATTCCGATTCGCATTCGCGACGTGCCGAACCCCTTCAGCGGCGACCTCGACGGCGCGGAGATCCACGTCGACTACGACGAGGACATCGAGAGCGCGCTGTTCATCATCGCGCACCTCTTCGGGCACACCGTGCAGTGGAACACCGACGAGGCCGCGCGCGCGATTGGGTACAAGCTGTACCCCAACCCCGACGAGGCGCTGATGCAGCGGCTGCGCGCCTACGAGTACGAGGCGTGCTGCTACTCGATGCAGCTCTTCCACGAAGC
>JBBRUE010000184.1:0-9768 GCA_038248085.1 Myxococcales bacterium
GGCGCCGCGGCCGCCATCGGCCGGACCGCTGTAGGTGAAGGTCACGCCCGCGTCGGCGGTGCCCATCGTGAACTGGCCCGCGTCGGGCGAGAGGGTGAAGGGGCTCCACGACACGGCGACGCCCGCATCATCGTTCTCCGCCGCGTCGGTCGATCCGCCGAGCAGCGTGGGCACGCCGGGCGCGAGGGTGAAGCCGCTGGCCACCTGGAAGCTCGTCGCCGTCGGGGCGCGCAGTTCCCAGCCGGTCAGGTCCAGCGGCTGCGGGGTGCGGTTGAGCACCTCGAGGTACTGGCCGTTGGCCACGGTCTCCGCGGGACGGAACATGAGCTCGGTGAGCGAGAGATCGTTGGGGATGAGGACCGCGCCCGCCGCGCGCGAGACGAGCGACGAGGCGTTGCCGACCTTCACGAAGCCGCCCCAGGTCGAGCCCTTCGCGACGCGCGTCTCCACCGGGCCGGTCACCGGGCTGAAGAAGTACACCGCGCTGTTGCTGGTGGGGGCGGGGGTCGAGCGCAGCCCGAGCGTTCGGGTGTCGTCCTGCACGCCGCTGGTGAACGAGCTGTAGGTCGACGAGCCGAGGGTCATGGTCTTGTAGTGGAACGAGACGACGCCGTTCTGGTGCACGCGCACCTGGAAGGTCGCCTCCGTGGTGGTGGTGGTCCCCAACTGCATGCGCTCCCACTGCACGACGAGCGACTGCTCTGGGGCGTTGCCCACCAGCTGCACGAAGACCGCCGAGTTCGCGGTGAGCGTCAGGTCGTCCCAGAAGGGGGCGATGATGTTCGCCGGCGCCGAGGTCGAGGGGAGCGTCGTCTCGCTGGCGGTGACGACCAGCGGGGCGCCCCAGCTGATCCACCCGGCCCGTGAAATGGTGAGGAGCCCCGACTGGCGCTTGCCCCACAGCCACGTGGCGAAGGGCAGGTCGACCGAGGTCACGTTCGAGCCGGTCTCCAGCACGCGCTGGCCGGTCGCCTTGATGTCGAAGAAGTCGGCCTGGGTGCTGCGCAACACCTGGGTGTGCGGGAAGCCGTAGAACAGCGCGCCGGCCTGGCTCGCGGTGAGCTGCACGTTCTGGCCGGAGATCGCCGTCGGGGGAAACTGGGTCACGGTGAGCGGGGTGCCGCTCACGGTCACCTGCGCGGTCGCCGTCACCGGCGCGTTGCCGAGCTGGTTGTCGGCGGTCAGGGTGTAGGTGGTGTTGGCGTTCGGGTACACGGTCGCGGTGCCGCTCTCGGCGAGCTGGCCGGTCACCGAGAAGACCGCCTGGCCGTCGGCGTCGACGATGCGCACGCGGCGCGCTTCCTGGCTGGCGAAGGTGAGCGTCACTGCCGCGCCGGCGGTCACCGACGGGGGCGTGGCGGTGAGGGTGGCCGCGGTGGGCAGGCCGACCGAGTCGACCTGGGCGAGCTGGGTGACGCGGGCGCCCTGGCTATTGGTGGCCACCAGCTCCACCGCGAAGTCGGCGCTCGGCGCAGTGAACGAGAAGAGCCCGGTCGCGGCATTCGCGCGGGACGCGGTCTGGTGGATGACGATGCCGTCGAGCTTCAGCTCCACCCGGTCGGCGGCGAGGGTCTGCCAGCGCACCGAGTAGGGCGCGCCCGCGGCAGCGACGGCCGGCGCGTCGAAGCGGGTGATGGTGAGGCCAGTGCCGACGAACACCTCGGCCTGCTTCGAGAGGCTCGCGGTGCCCTTCACCGCGGCGACGTCGTAGGTCACCACGCCACCGGCAGGCAGCGCCGGCACGACGTCGGCGAAGGTCCCGGAGCGGATGCGGGCGGGGCTGGTGATCTCTGCCAGCTGGCCGCGGCCCGGGCTGGTGATGACCAGGCGCTCGGCGCCCGCGGCGGTCCACGAGAGCGTCACGGTGTCGCCGACCTGCACGGCGCGCGGCGCGGCGTCGAGGGTCAGCACGGCCGGCTGCACCACCACGGCCACCGTGCGGGCCTCGCCGTCAGCCGTCAGGGTGTAGGTGGTGTCGAAGTCGGGGGTGACGGTGACCGCCCCGCTGGTGCGCTGGCCGCGCACGTCGACGGCCTGGGTGCCGGCCGCGAGGGTGAGGGTGCTCGCGCCGGGCGCGGTCCACACCAGGGTGGTCGAGCCACCGGCAGGGATGCTCGGCGGGAGCGCCTGGAAGGTGATCGCCCCGAGGGTGTTTCCCTCGAGCGAGACCGAGAGCGCGCGGGCGTCGGTGCCGCCCGGGCCGCGGGCGGTCAGCACGAAGAGCGCGTCGGCGGTGATGGTGGCCTCGTAGGTGCCGGTGAGCTGGTCGGCCGGGACGGCGATCGCCCCGGTGGCGGCCTCGCGCAGCTCGATGCTGGTGGCGGCGGAGGTCGTCCAGCTCAGCGTGACCTTCCCGTCGCGGGCCGCGCCCGGGGCGGAGGTGGTGAACGCGTCGATGCTCGCCGGCGGCGGCACCACGGTCGCAGGCTTCTCGATGCGGCAGCCGCCCAGCGCCGCGAGGGCGAGGAACGTCGTGGTCAGGGTGCGAAGGGTCATGGTGCGGTTCTCGTGGGAGCGCATGGCGATCACCGGGGGCTGATACGGAAGGCCGAGTGCGGCGAGATGCCGGGCGTCAGCGAGTTGGCGTTGATGATGAGGGCCTGGGTTCCGGTGGCGTTCTCCACCCAGGTCACGGCGCTCGCGCCCGAGCCGTACTGCGTCGAGCACGAGGCGCTGCTCATGGCGGCGAAGTGGATCTCCGACTTCCCGTCGTCGAAGAGCTTCACCTGGAAGTTGAGGTCGTCGTCGCAGTTCCAGTGCGTCCAGTGGTGCCACTGGATGATCCAGTGGGGCGCCGCGGCGGCCGGGTCGATGTTGGCCCCGATGCGCTTCGAGTAGACCTGCGAGCCGGTGAGGCCGTTGGTGTCGAGGTCGTCGGCGAAGGCCGCGATGAGCAGGTTGGTGTCGGTGGTCGAGGGGTAGACGCTGCTGAAGCTGTCGGTGCCGCTGGCCGTCGCGCCGAAGGCCACGAAGCCGTTGGTCGAGACGCGCGCGACGCTGCGGTTGGTCCCGAAGAAGGGGAACGGGGCCGCGCTGAGGTCGACGTTGAACACCGAGCTGTCGGTGCTGCCGGTGACGCCGGGCGTGCCGCTCCCGGAGATGTCGAAGTACCCGGCGGGGATCTCGTACCAGGTGTACCCGAAGCCACAGGTGCCGTCGGAGCCCGGGGAGCCGAGCTGTCCCTGGGCGCCGTATGCCGCGGTCGCCGCGCAGGTGTCCGGGCGGGCGGGCGAGCTCGAGGTGTCGCCGCTGAAGCGGTAGGGGCCGAAGTCGCTGACCTGGGCCACGCCAGGCGAGGGGTCGCTCCAGCTGAAGCTCGAAAGCGGCCCGCTGCGCCCGAAGGTGAGGGTGCCGGCGTCCTCGCTGCCGGTGGTGAAGCCCGTGAGCGCGAGCTGCACGCCGGCGTCGTCGTTGAGGGCCCGGTCGGTGGTGGCGCCGACCACCAGCACGCTGCGCGCGGCGACGGTGCCGCTCAACGGCGCCGAACTGCCGCCATCGGCGAGCTCGAACGTCCACCCGGTGAGGTCGAGGGCGGTGTCGCGGGTGTTGAAGAACTCGAACCACTGGCCGTTGGCGGCGACCGCGGCCGCGGGCGTGACCATCGTCTCGGCGATCGAGAGGTCGCGCGGGGCGACCACCGTGCCCACCTCGTACTGCACCGGGAGGTACTGACCGCTCGCCTCGATGAAGCCGGTGAGGGGCAGCTCGCTGGTCACGTCGAGGTTCGCGGTGCCGGTGACGGGGGCGAAGTAGGTGACGCCGAGCCCGGAAGCGCGCGGCACCGGGAGCGAGAAGCCCTCGTTGGCGCGGCGGCCCTGGATGCCGGCGTTACCGCTGGTGCCCGCCCACGTCTGGTACTCGAGATCGACCTGGCCGGTGGAGTGGAGCTTCACCTGGAAGGTCGCGATGTCGGCGGTGGCCATCTCGACGCTCGTCCACTGCACGATGAGTACCTTGCCTGCACCGTCGGGCTTGACCTGCCAGCGCACGGGGTCCGTGCCCAGCGTGATGTCGTCCCACGCGGGGGCGATGGCGTACGTCTCGAGCTTGGCCGAGGGCAGCGCCACGTCGCTGTAGTTGATGTCGTTGGTGGGGACGAACGAGAGGTATCCGTTGGTGGTCACCCACACGCGGCTACCGACGAGGCGGCCGAAGAACGGCGCGCTGAACCCGGTGGGGTTGATCTCCGTCACCGACCAGTAGTCATTGGCGAAGGTGATGGCCGTGCCCGTCGTCGAAATGTCGTCGAAGTTGGTCGACGCGACGTTGGTGGTGACGGCCTTGTGCGGCAGGCCGTAGAGCGTCTGGGTGCTCGCCCACGACAGCGTCACCTCCTGGCCGCGACGCAGCGCGCCCGTGGCCGGTGCGCGGGTGAGGGCGACCCCGTTGCTGACGGTGACGGTGACCGACCCGGTGACGACGTCACCTGCGCCATTGTCGGCGGTGATGCGGTAGGTGGCGTTCTGGGCGTTGCGCACCTGGGTGGGCACGCTGCCGGTGTCCATCACGTCGGTGCCGCGGAAGACGACGACCTGGCCTGAGGCGTCGGTGACCGTGACGTTGCGCACGTTGGTGCCGCTCCAGGCGAGCGTGACCGGCTCGCCGACCATCGCGCTCGCCGGCGTTGCGGTCAGGGTGACCGTCGGCGTGCCGACCACATCGACGAGGGACGCGCTGGTGACCGCCCCGCCCCGCGAGTTGCTGGCGCGCAGCGTGTAGATGGTGTCGGCAGCCGGTGAGGCCACGGTGACGGTACCGACGGCGATCGCCGTCTGCGGCGCGCGGTAGAACTCGATGCCGCCCGCCGCGAGGCTCACCGCGTCGCTCTCTCTCGTCGTCCACGCGAGCGCGATCCCGGCGTCGCTGCCCTCGCGCACGTACTTCGGCGCGGTGAAGGTGACGATGGCGGGGTTGCCGTTGATCGACACCACCAGCGACCGGGTGAGCGTGGCGCCGGGGCCGGTCACCGTCAGCTCGTAGGCGAAGAGCTGGCCGGGGTCGACGACCGCGGGGAGCACGTCGTCGAAGGTGCCCGCGGCCACGCGCGCGGCGTCGGTCACGTCGGCGAGGGTGCCGCGGCCGGGCGCGCTGAGGCGCACGCTCGTCGCGTTGGCGGTGGCCCACGAGAGGGTCACCATGCTGCCCGCGTCGGCCGAGAGGCTCGAGGCGGTGAAGCTGAGGAGCGTCGGGTTCACCGTGACGGTGGTGGTGACCGAGCGCACGCCCGCGGTGAGGGTGTAGGTCGTGGTGGCAGTGGGCGAGACGCTGACTGCGCCGGAGCTGGTCTGGCTGCCAACGTCGACGGCGCCGCCGGGGTTGGCGGTGAGGGTGATGACGGTCGCGCCGGGGGCAGACCACGCGAGCGTCGTCGACTGGCCGGCCTCGATGGAGGCGGGCAGGGCGGTGACGAGCAGCTCGCCGGCCGACGCGCCGACGCGCACCGAGACCACCGCGGTGTCTGCGGCGCCGCGGTCGTTGCGCGCGGTGAGCACGAAGAGCGACTCGCCGGTGATGGCGACGTCGACCGAGCCCTCATTGCCGGTCACGCCGGACACGGCGCCCAGCTTGACGTCTTCGATCTTCACCGAGGTGGCGTTGGCCACCTTCCACGAGAGGGTGACCTGCGCCCCCACGGCCACCTCGGCCGCCGACGAGGTGAAGCTGGTGATGGACGGCGCGACCTCGAGCGGGTCGGCGTCAGGGACGGTGGGGCACGCCGAGAAGGCCAGCGCTGCCCCGAGGACGAACAGGAGAGACGAACGAACCTGAAGAGAGGAGTTCATGGAGATGGTCTCGGGAGAAGGTTCAGGGCCGCGGCGTGAAACGCAGGCCGGAGTTCGGAGTGATGCCGTTGAGTCGTTCGATCGACCACGGCACGGCGATGAAGCCGTCCTGCCGTTCGAGCCACACCGTGGCCGAGCTGCCGAAGGTGCGATCGATGACGCTCTGGGTGGCCGAGGTGGTGCTGACGTCGCCGTAGTGGAACTCGAGGACGCCGGTGTCGAGGAGGTGCACCTGCACATTGACCGCCGTCGTGCTGGCGTTGCCATACACGTAGAAGCCTTCCCAGGTGATGATCGTGCGGTCGCTCTCGCGCCACATCGCGTTCTTGCCGGTGGTGCCGCGCACGAGGTCGTCCCAGAAGATGGCCACCACGCCGTTGGGGTTGCTGGTCGAGACCGTGGTGTCGTTGAACGCCGTCGAGCTGCTCAACGCCGCGGCCCCCAGGCTGATGAACCCGTTGGTCGAGAGCTGGCAGTTCGTGGTGGGGGTGCCGAAGTAGGTGAACGGCTGGGGCAGGGTGACGGTCCCGTAGTCGTCGTCGCTGCTGAGGCTGCCGAGGATCTCGCTGCCCGCGGGCGCGGGGGTGAACCGGCCGGGGATGGTGGTGATGACGTAGGGCGCGCAGCTCTCGTTGGCCGCCCCGGGGGTGCCGATGGAGCCGGCGGAACCGAAGGTCTGCGTGCGGGGGCAGGCGAAGGTCTGGCCGGTGGCGACCAGCATGTCGCTGCCCTGGATCGACGTGCCCGGAGTGCCGGCGTCCCAGCTGAGCGTCGAGAGCGGGGTGGCCTCGAGGCGCACGCGCACGCGATCGACGGCGCCCATGGGCACGTCGTTGGCGACGAGGTTCACCGCCGCGCCGCCCGTGTCGACGGTGCTGCGCGACTGACCGAGCACCAGCAGGGCGCCGGCGTCGACCATGGTGTTGGGCGGAATGACGAAGCCGCCGTCGAGGCTCCCCACCGTGTCGACGATCAACCCGTCGAAGTCGAGGGTCGCGCTGGTGGCGTTGCGCAGCTCGATCCACTGGCCGAGCGCCGACACCGAGACCTCGGGGAAGGGCATGACCTCGTTGATCACCACGTCCCCGGCCCCGAAGCTGCGGAGCTCGGCGCTGGCGGGAATGCGGCCGGTCGCGGTGCGGCCGACGAACTCGATGCGTCGCGACGCACCCGCCGCCGCGATGGCGAGGGTGCCGTCGGGAGCGCCGCCAGAGAAGAAGTTGAGCTCGAGGTCGGCGACCGGCAGCACGGTGGTGCTGTTGAAGGCGTAGACCTGCGCCGCGGGGAACGCGGTGTCCTTCACGCCGATGGTGGCCGAGTTCACCGTGCCGGTGACCGTCTTGTAGATGAACGCCACCTGGCCGGTCTCATAGAGGTGGGCCTGGAAGGTGAGCTCCGACATCGGGTCGCTCGCCAGCGAGGCCTTCTCCCATTGCACGACGAGGAAGCTCTCGCCCGAGCTGGTGGTCTGCAGCGCGTAGAGCACCTTGCCGGTGGAGGCCAGCGTCAGGTCGTCCCACAGGGGCGCGAGCATCGAGGGCGTGGTGTTGCCGGCGTCGGCCAGGTCGGCGTTGCCGGGGAGCGCCGCGGGCTGCGCGAACGCGATGAAGCCGTTGACCGACACCCACAGCTCGTTCTGCACCCGGCCCAGGAGCGGGAAGCGGAAGCCGGGGAGCGCCGGGATCATCGCGGAGCCGTCGACGGTGTCGGCGAGGAAGAGCGTCTGCGCAGAGGGGACCGTGGTGAGGTCGATGAAGCGCGGCGAGCTGGGCATGGCGGCGGGGGCCGGGGTGGGCAGGCCGACCACTTCCAGCACGCTGGCGGGCGCGAGCGTCCACGACAGCGTGGCCGGGGCGCCGCGCAGCACGGGCGTGGGGGTGACGAAGACGGCCGGCGCGCCGTTGAAGGCGATCGCGCGGGTCTCGCGCACCACGTCACCCGCGGCGTTGGCGGCCTCGAGGGTGACGCGCGCAGAGTTGGCGAGGGTGAGCACCGTGCTGCCCGCGGCGACCTGCGAGGCGGAGGTGACGGTGGCCAGCGTCGCGCCGCCCTCGAAGCGCAGTTGCACGCGCACCGCGTTGGCGGTCGTCCAGCGGGCGGTGACGGCGTCGCCGAGCGCGTTGAACGAGCCAGGAAGGGTGAAGGTGTTGATCACCGGGAGCGCGACCGGGCGCACGGTGAAGGTGCGCTCGGCGGTCAGCCCGCGGTCGTTTGACGCGATGAAGGTGTACTCGGTCTGCGCGGCCGGCGCGGGGAGTGACACGGTGCCCTGGTCGACCCGGGCCTGGTTCCCCGCCAGCGAGCGGAAGAGCGGCTGCCCGTTGACGGCGACGGTGATCTGCGTGGCGTTGAGGGTCTTCCAGCTGAGGGTGAACTGCTGGCCCAGCGAGACGGCGTCGGGCGCGTTCAGCACCTCGATGACCGGGCGCTGACCGACGACGCGCTCGATGGTCTTGCTGATCACCGCGTCACCGGCCACGGCCGAGACCGTGAAGCGCAGCGGGAGGCCCTCGGCGACGTCGATGCCGCTGGGGAGCTTCGCGGGCAGCACGTAGTCGAAGGTGCCCATCACCACCGACGAGGGATCGGTCACGTTGGTGAGCTGGCCGAAGGTCTGCTCGCTGATGGTCACGCGCGCCGCGCCGGCCGTGCGCCACGAGAAGGTGAGGGTCTTGCCGGCTTCGATGCCGTCGGTGGCGGCCAGGGCCGCGTTCACCAGCACTGGGCGCACTTCCACGCCGGCGATGGCGGTCAGCGGCGGGGTGCCCGGCGCGCCCTGGGCGGTCAGCGTGTAGCGCTCGGTGTTGGCGGGGGTGACGGTGATCGCCCCGGTGGTGCCGGTCAGCGCCTGCGGCATACCGCTGCCGGTGGTGAGCGTCACCGACGTCGCGCCGGCTGCGCCCCACAGGAGCTGCGCCTGCTGCCCCGACTCGATGGCCGAAGGCACGGGGATGAGGAACACGTCCTTGAGGGGCTCGTTGACTGCGATCTGCACGAAGGCGGTGTCCCGGCCGCCGACGCCCGTGGCGCGCAGCACATAGAAAGAGGAGCGGGTGGGCGCGACCTTCGCCGTGCCGGCGTCGACGCCTCCGGCGAGCTCGACCTGGTTCCCGGCGTCGTCGGTGATCTCCACCTTGGTCGCGCCAGTCGTGGCGAAGGTGAGGGTCACCTCTTCGCCGGGCGCGATGCGGGCCTTGCTCGCGGTGAAGCTGCTGATGCGCGGGGCCGCGGGCGGCGGGTTGGGCTCGATGACGCGGCAACCGGAGACGACGACGAGAACAGAAATCACAGCCGCGATGCGGGTCTGCATGAATCCCTCGGATGTTGAGGCGAAGAGCGGTGGGGCGCGCTCGTGACGACGGGGTGACTATGTCCCCGGTAGCGGAGAGTCAACCTGCCCCAACGTGAATGTGGGTCGACTGACGCCCGTGAGCGACACTGACGTACGTTCGTGTTCGCTACTTCGCGCCTTGCGGTTTGAGGTGCGTCCAGAGGATGGGGTCGCCCTTGCGGAAGGGCGCGGTGAGCGGGCGGCCGAGGGCCTGGGGTCGATCGGCGGTGACGACCCACGAGGGCGTGAGGAGCTCCTGCTGCACTGCGCGCTCTTCGACGTCACCTTCGCCGAGCGTCGCGCCCACGGTGAGGTCCCTGGTGGCGAAGAGCACCATCGGCATCTTGGTGGTCTCGAACTGGCTCCACAGCAGCGGGTCGCCGGCCTGCAAGGCGACGAGGACCTTCTGGTTGACGATGTAGCTGGCGCTGTCGGGCTTCACGACGCTCGAGGTGACGAACTGCTCGGGGATCGAGCGCTGGCTGATCATCTCCATCGTCACCGTCGTGCCCTCGGTGATGTCGACCGCGGCGATCACCACCGGCACGAGGTTCCACCCCTTGCGCGCGTTCGCCGCCGAGTGGGTGACCCAGGCGTAGCCCCCGGCGGATCCGAGGCAGAGGAGCAGCGCGGAGATCCCCAGCCCGATGCTCA
>JBBRUE010000185.1:0-9749 GCA_038248085.1 Myxococcales bacterium
GTGCCGTCGAGGGGATCGACGAACCACACCCGCTTCGAGGTGGGCACGAAGTTCGCGGACTCTTCGGCGACGATGTCATCACCGGGGAAGGCGGCCTTCAGCCCCTTCACGATCAGGTCGTTGGCGCGTTGGTCTGCCTCGGTGACCGGCCCGCCGCCGCCGGCCTTCTGCACGACCTCGAACGACGTTTCGTAGACCTGGCGGATGACTTCCGCCGCCTCGCGCGCGAGGGACCCTGCGATCTCGAGTTCTCGTTCGTACACGCGCACCCCATACGCGAAATCGGTCCGCGAAGGCTCAGCGGCGGGGCAGCACCGTCAACGCCACGTCGCCCTCGGGGCTCGAGGGCACGGTCAACAAGGTGATGTGGGTCGGCGCCAGCAGCGCGCGCACCCGAACGGCGAGCTGCATCGGGGTCTCGCCGCGCACCGGGCGCACGCGGAGTTCGTGATCGTCGAGCCGCAGCAGGATGTCGCCCTTCCCGCGGGCGACGCCTCGGAGCAGGATCCGGTTCGTGCCGAGCTTCCGGGTGCGGAGCGTCGTGTCGTACGAGGTGCAGAATAGCTGCGGCGCAGGCTCGATCTCCCAGGCGCGCGCGATGGTGACGATCAGCGCGTCTTCGGAGGGGTGCGTGAGCACGAGGTAGCCCTCGGGCACGGAGGCGCTCAACGCGTCACCCAGGTACTCGAGGCCCATCACGCCCGGCACGGTGAAGGTCACGAACGAGCCGTCGACCTTCAGGGAAATCGACACGAAGGGCCGCGCGCGGAGCTCGGTCGCCGAGAAGTGGAAGTGCAGGGTGCCGGTGGTGATCTCCGTCACGCTGAGGCCGGGGTCTGCCGCGAGCACCGACACGGTCGCCGCGCGGGGGTGAACCAGGGAGAAGGGCTCTGTCGTCTCTGCCGCGGCCATGAGCGGTTGTCGTCCCCGCGGCGCACGAAACCGGGGCCGGCAGCGTCAAGGCCGTTTGCAGATTCGCGCGGATTTCGAGGCGATTTTCAGGCGACGGCGGAGAAGAAGTCGGCGTCTTTCCACACGCTGACCACGGGCCCATCGACCAGCGCCCGGAAGCCGTGGGGCACGCTCGAACCCACCCGGGCCGCGACGGTGAGGGCGGAGCTTCCCGCCGTCAGCTCGACGGTCACCCGGCGCGAATCACAGAGGATCGTCAGCAGGCAGTGATCGCTGGTGCCCGCGAGGAACTCGATCTTGTTCTCGTCGAGCTGCCTGACGCGGAGCTGCGTGTCGGTCGAGAGGATGCGCAAGCGGGGCGTCTTCGCGGCCGGGACGAGGGCCTCGTGGAAGACGATCTCGACGCCATCTTCGTGCTGCTCGTGACGCATGCCGATCGAGCGGGGCAGGGCGCGGCGGAGCGCGGCGACGGCGTGCTCGGGCGTGCTGCGACGGGCGAGGGAGATCTCCACCAGGTCGTCGGGGGTCGAGACGTCGAGTTCGGCCGAGGGGTCCAGGCTGACGATGCCCGAAAGCGCGAACCGCGAACCGCCCCGCCACTGCACGTGGAACGACGGATCTTCCGAGTGAACCCGGAACCGCGACACCGCCAGCTGGATGGGCTCGTCGTACATGGCGCGCTGCGGCAATACCGCTGATCAGGGGGCCGGACAAGGGGCCCCGGGGAAGTGCCCGGGAATCCGAACATTTGGCAGGCTGTGGGTATGCGCGATGGGGCCTGGCGGGTGGTGGTGAAGGGGCTCGCCCGCTGGGTGAAGACGTTCGATCTCCGCCTCACGCGGTGGGCCCTCGCGCGACGCGGGGAGCCGCGCTACCGACTCACCGGTTCGTGCAACGGGTGCGGAAAGTGCTGCGAGGCGCCGAGCCAGCCCGTCAGCCGGTTCACCTGGCACGTGCCGACCGCGCGGCGGCTCTTCCTGTGGTGGCAACGGGTGGTGAACGGCTTTGAAGTCACCGACAGCGTCGCGCGCTCCCGGGTGTTCGTCTTCCGGTGCACCCACTTCGACCGGGCCTCAAGGCAGTGCGACTCGTACGCGAGCCGGCCCCTCATGTGTCGGGACTACCCGGTGAATCTCACCTTCGAGGCGGTGCCGGAGTTGTTCCCGGAATGCAGCTACGGGGTGGAGGACAAGAAGGCGGCCCAGCTCAAAGCGGCGCTGATCGCCGCGGGCCTCACCGGCGAGAAGCTGACCGCGCTCGAAAAGAAGCTCTTCCTGTCGTCTGGCGAGGAGAAGGAGTGAGGTCCGCGACGTGACTACGAGAAACCTCTGGGGCTGGGGGCACGTCGAGGCGGCAGTCGGCGTCGACGAGACGCAGGCGCGCATCGAGCCGTTCTTCGGCGTAAGCGAAGTCGAGCAGGCCGCCGCGGTGCGCGTGCCCCGGGCGCGGGTCGGGGTCCCGGACGCCCTCACCGCGATCAGCTCGGCGTCCGACGGTGATCGCGCGGCGCACGCGATGGGCAAGGCGTACCCGGACCGGCTGAGGGGCTTTCGCGGGGACTTCGGCTCTGCACCCGACTTCGTCGTCACCCCGTCCACCGAGCAGGAGCTGGTGCTCGCCCTGGAGGTCGCCGAGCGGGAGCGGCTCTCGGTCACTCCCTTCGGCGGTGGCTCGTCAGTCGTGGGCGGCGTCGAGCCGCGACTGGGCCCCGCGCACCGGGGCTCGCTCTCGCTCGATCTCGCGCGACTGGGGCGGGTGCTGGAGTTCGACGACGTCTCCCAGGTGGCGCGCATCGAGGCCGGTGTCTTCGGGCCTGCCCTCGAGCAGCAGCTCGGGACGCGGGGCTTCACGCTGCGTCACTACCCCCAGTCCTTCGAGTTCTCGACGCTCGGCGGCTGGATCGCCACCCGCGCGGGCGGCCACTTCGCCACGGTGCTCACGCACATCGACGACCTCGTGCAGTCGGTGCGGATGATCACCCCCCGCGGCGTCTTCGAGACGAAGTGTTTTCCGGCGAGCGGCGCGGGGCCTGACCCGAACCGGCTCGTCATCGGCAGCGAGGGCAGCCTGGGGGTGATCACCGAGGCGTGGATGCGCGTGCGGCCCCGGCCGACGTTCCGCGCGGGGGCGTCGGTGCACTTCGAAGACTTCGCGCGGGCGGTCGACGCCACCCGCGCGATCGCCCAGTCGGGCCTGGCGCCGTCGAACTGCCGGCTCCTCGACGCGCAGGAGGCGATGATCAACGCCGTCACCTTCGACGGCTCGTCGGTGCTGGTGCTGGGCTTCGAGTCAGCCGATCACCCGCTCGAGCCGTGGATCGATCGCGCGGTCGCGCTCGCCGAGTCGTTCGGCGGCACCTGTCCGAAGGGCAAGTCGTCGGGGCAACGGCCGGGCGACGCGAGCGAGAGCTGGCGGGCGTCGTTCCTCAAGGGGCCCTACCTGCAGGACGCGATGATCCGCCTCGGGATCATCGCCGACACCTTCGAGACCGCGTGCACGTGGCGCGCGTTCCCCGAGCTCTACCGATCCATCGGCGCGGCGATGACCCAGGCCCTCGAGCGGCTGTGCGGAGGCGGCGTGGTGTCCTGCCGCTTCACCCACGTGTACCCGGACGGCCCGGCCCCGTACTTCACCTTCCTGGGGCGGGCGAAGCGCGGGAGCGAGCTCGAGACCTGGGGCGAACTCAAGCAGGTGGCTTCTGACGCGCTGGCGAAGGCGGGCGGCACCATCACCCACCACCACGCCGTCGGGCGCACGCACCGGCCCTGGTATGACCGCGAACGGCCTCCGCTCTTCGCCGCCGCGCTCACCGCGATGAAGCGCGAACTCGACCCCGCGGGCCTCTTGAACCCCGGCGTGCTCATCGACGCTTCGACCTCGGGTCGCTGAAGGTCTCGCGCCGGCCCCTCAGCCTGGCCTCGAACGCTTTGCGGCGGGCAGGAAGATCGCCAGGACGAGGCTCTTCAACTTCCGGCGCGACGGGGAAGCGACTTCCCCCGCCCCTCTGCGTGAGGCGCGCTTCGAGCAGTCCGTGCGCGACCGGGCGCGCGTGGCGGGGAAGGGGACCCGGCCGTCGACGGCGTGGAAGCGCGCCGCGATGAAGGCCTCGATGGTCTGACGCGCGCCTTGAAGGCCCGAGACGACCAGTAGGCCGCGAAGAAGGGGCTCTGGGCGAGCTCGCCCTCCAGTCGCGGGTCCAGCCTGAGGGCGGTGTCGAGCGCCTCGTACATCGAGACCCGGCGACCGAGCCGGGCGTGGAGCGCCGCAAGGTAGAACCACGGCCAGGCTGCGAGCCCCTTCGACCACTTCACCGCCGCGTCGAGGTGCACGCCGGCTTCGTCGAGTCGCCCCAGCGACAGCAACGCCTTGGCCCGCTGGAGATGGAGCGCGTAGTCCTTCGGACGCTCCACGAGGAACCGTTTCGACGCCGTCACCGCCTCGTCGAAGCGACCCGCCTCATTGAGCCGGTAGAGGCGGGTGAACCAGGCGATGCTCACGGCACCGGGTTGGCGGGCTGCTCCGGGTTGGCGAGCTGCTGCTTGAGCTGGCCGATCGCCATGCGCATCATCGGCGGCTGCTCGTCTTGCGGCGCGAGGGCCACGTAGGCCTCGAGGTTGTTGAGCGCGCGGCGCGGATCGTTGTCTTCCATCGCCATCATCCCCGCGAACATGCGCCCGTCGTAGGCCTCCGGGTAGCGCCCGGCGAGCTTCTCGAGATCGTTCATCGAGCCCTTCAGGTCTCCCTCGAGCGCGCGCACCACGGCGCGGCCGACGCGGGCCCTGGGGTGGAACGGGTCGAGGAGGATCGCGCGGTCGACCAGCGGCCGCGCGTCGTCGAAGGCCTGGCGGCGCATCAAGTAGACGGCCAGGTCGGCCACCGCGTCGACGTCGTCGGGGTTCGCTTGCACCCGGCTCGACATGCTCTCGAGCTTCGGGTCCTGCCGGGGCTCCTGCATGGGACCCCGGGCGCCGCCGCCCGGCATCCCTCCGCCGCCGGGCATCATGCCGCCGCCCTGCATGCCTTCGGGTTTCTCCGTGCCGTTGGAGCTGAGCTGGAAGCCGGCGATGGCGAAGAAGGCGACCACGGCTCCGCCGATCAAGGCGCCGATCAGACCGGGGTTCTTCGAGGCGAAGGTCGGGGCCGCGGTGGCAATCTTCTCTGCGCGGGCCTGTTGCTTGACCACCTCGTGCTTCTTGCCGTCGCGCGCGCGAAGGATGTCGGCGGCCGCGGTCTCGAGCCGGGCCTTCTCGCGGGCGTACTCTTCGGCGGGCACGAGGTGCTTGTTGGCGACGTGCTGTCGGAGCTCACCCAGCAGCAGCTGGTAGCGCGCCTCGATGTCGTCGAGGGTCTCGGGCTTCGGGGCGTCCTTCTTCAGCTTCTGCGAACCGAAGAGATACACCATCGCGACTGCGAGGCCGGCCCCGACCGCCATGACGCCGGGGGCCCAGTCGGTGACGTGTTGTTGAGGGTTCATTTGTCGAGATCCGCCCTGACCTTCGCGAGGTAGTCGTCGGTGGCCGGCGCCGCGGCGTCGACGGTGGGGGCAGGCGGGGCCGGCTTCTTGGTGGAGGAGAGGATGAGCAAGACGCCCCCCACCAACAGCAGCACCGGGGCGATCCACAGCCCGAGCGTCACGCCCGACTTCTTGGGCTCCATCAGCGCCCACTCGCCGTAGCGATCGACGAAGTAGGCGTAGATCTCCTGGTCCGTCTTTCCTTCGACCACCAGCTCGCGCACCTTGTCGAGCTGGGCGCGGGCCATCGAGGCCGGGGAATCGGCGATCGAGACGCCCTGGCACACCGCGCAGCGCAGCTGCTTGCCGACCAGCTGCACCCGGGCTTCGCGCACGGTATCGAGCGGGTCCTGGCCCTGGCGCGGCGGGGCATAGCCCTGCGAGAGCACCAGCGAGAGCACGAGGGCGATCACAGGATCTCCCTGACCTGCTCGGCGAACTCGTCGGGGTTGTTGAAGGGGTAGATGTGCTTCTTCACGATGATGCCCTGGCGGTTGATGAAGTAGGTCTCGGGCACGCCCGACACGCCGTAGTCCACCGCGACGGTCGACTTGAGATCGAAGAGCTGGATGTAGGGGGTCCCCGTCTCGCGCACGTAGCGGCGGGTGCTGTCCTCGGTGTCTTCGAAGACGATGCCGATGAAGGTGACGTCCTTGTAGGTCCGCGCGGCCATGTCGAGCACCGGCTGCTCGTACTTGCAGGGCCCGCACCACGTCGCCCAGAAGTTGATCACCACCGGCTTGCCGGCGAACTCCTTGAGCGACACTTCCCCGTCGCGATCGAGCCGCTTGATGGTGAAGTTCGGCGCCGGCTTACCCGCCATCAGAAAGGGAACCGAGTGGGGATCGGTGCCGAAGCCCTTGGCCATCACGTAGACGACGAAGAACACCACGGCGAGCGCGGTGCCCGCCCCGATGACGCGTTTCACGGAGCACCCGGGACGGCGTTGGCCGGCGCGGGTTCGACTGCGTCAGCCTTCTTCTTCCGCTGCGGCCACAGCGCGATCAGCGACCCGAGCACGAGGATGGGGATCGCGTACCAGATCCACCCCACGAGCGGGAAAACCCACATGTTGAAGCTCGCCGAGCCCGCCTTCGCGTCGTACGAGAGCAGCGAGATGTAGACGTCCCGCACGATGCGCTCGCTGACGGTGGGCGAACCCACGGGGTCATTGGATCGCTCGTAGAAGTTCATCCTCGGGGCGTTGGCGCCGTGGTACGTCGACTCGCTTCCGCCGGGCGCGATGATCGTCAGGTTGGCGGCGATCCATTCGCGGTGCGGTTCCTTGCCTTTTTCGAGCCCATCGAAGCGCACGCTGTAGGCGCCGATCGGCATCGCTTCGCCCGGCTTGAGCGTGCCGGTGGTGTGCACCTTGTAGGCACTGGAGGCCGCCACGGCGACGATGATGATGGTGATGCCGAGGTGCACCACGTAGCCGCCGAAGCGGCGGTTGGCGCGCGAGGCGCTGACGAAGACGGCCGTGAAGATCGACTCCTTCTGCTCGGCCATGCGCTGCTGCGCGGGGAGCAGCAGTTCGCGCAGCGTCACCACCGTCACGAAGCCGCCGAGACCGAACGCGGTGAGCGGCATGAAGCCCCGGAAGCCGGCCAGGTAGCAGGCGATGACGATCGCCAGGCCCACCGCGCCGGGGATGATCGCCTGCTGGCGGGTCACCTTGGCGTCGGCCTGCCCCCACGGAAGCATCGGACCCACGCCCATCAGGAAGAGCGTGGCCAGCCCCAGGGGGAGCGCCATCTGGTTGAAGTAGGGCTCACCGACGGTGATCTTCTTGTGAAAGAGACCCTCGGTGATCAGCGGGTACAGCGTGCCCAGCAGCACCACGAAGGTGAGCGCGGCGAAGACGAGGTTGTTGAGCAGGATGCTGCCTTCGCGCGAGGCGATGCTGCCCAGCTCCGACTCGGCCACCAGCATGTGACCGCGGAAGGCGATCAGCAGCACGCTGAAGACCAGCAGGACGCCGATGAAGACGAGGAAGGTCGGGCCGATGTCCGACTGGGTGAAGGCGTGCACCGAGTTGAAGACCCCCGAGCGCGTCATGAACGTTCCGATGATGGTGAGCACGAAGCTCGCCAGCGCCAGGGCGATCGTCCACAGCTTGAGCGACTTCTTCTTCTCCAGCACCATCGTGGAGTGCATGAACGCGGTCGCCGTCAGCCACGGCATGAACGACGCGTTCTCGACCGGGTCCCACGCCCAGTAGCCGCCCCAGCCGAGCACCGCGTACGCCCACCAGCTGCCGAGGATGATGCCGACCGAGAGGAAGGTCCACGGCACCAGCGTCCACTTGCGCAGCGGTACCAGCCACGCATCACCGAGCTCGCCGCGGAGCAACGCGCCGGCCGCGATCCCGAACGGGATCGTCATGCCCACGTACCCGAGGTACAGCATCGGCGGGTGGATGATCATCAGCGGGTGGTTCTGCAGCAGCGGGTTGGGGCCCGGACCGTCGGCCAGCGGGTTGGGGATGTGCGTCCACGGGTTGGCGGGGCCGGCGATGAGGAAGGCGAAGAACGTCGCGACCGCCGCCATCACGCCCAGCGAGAGCTGCATGTAGCGCCCGTGCTCCTTGCGGTAGGTCCACGCGAAGGCGAACAGGTACCCGCCCATGATCGCGCCCCAGAAGAGGATCGAGCCTTCCAGCGCGCTCCACAGCGAGACGACGGTGAAGATGGTGGGGGTCGAGCGGCTGCCGACCTGCGCCACGTACTTCACCGAGAAGTCGTGCGTCAGCAGCGCGTAGACCATCACCAGGTTCGCGCCGATCATCGACGCGGCGAACCCGTAGACGGCTTTCTGCACCAGCGGCAGCGCGCTTTCCTTGCGCATCAACCCGGTGACGATGCCGACGATTGCCGCGAAGGCGGCACACAGGAGCCCCGTCAGGACGAGGCCATAACCAAGAATAGAATTCACGGGGTTCCCTTAACGCGTGTGTGCCCCCACGACGAGTGAGACCTTCAGTCAGGTCTTGGTCGGGTCGGCCAACGTCAGCGACTTCTTCCACGCATCATCCGACGGCATGCCCCCGTCGGTCGGCGCGCGGTACTCGTTGCTGTGATTCACCATCAGGCGATTGGTACGGAAAATCTGGTCTGACTGGAAGGCGCCTTCGACGACGACGCCGATTCCTTCGCGGAACATCTGCGGCGGGGTCTGCTCACTCTTGACCTGCACCTTGACCGCGTCGGCGGCGTGGGTGTCGGCGACCTGAAAGGTCAGCGCGGTGTGATCGGGGTTCCAGATGACGCTCCCGGGCACGACGACGCCACCCAGACGCACCGTGGCTCCGTAGGCCTTCTCACCCTGGGCCACCATCTCGGACGGCTTCCAGTAGTAGACGAGGTTGTCGCCGATGTTGCCGAACGCGATCCACGCGAGCGCTGCGCCCGCGACGAGGATGGCACCGACGGCGATGAGGCGATTGCGGGTTTCGGTCTTCATGACGGTTCTCCGGGCTGCACACCGCTTGGCCGGCGGAGGAAGAGACTTAATGCGTACAGAAAAACGCCGCCGATCGCGAGCGCGTAGCAGGCATACACATAACCCCAACCGCCGTCGATGACACCCATCGGCATCTGCATCTGGGGCGGCGGCATGACCAACTCATTGCCGCCGGGGTGGGTGGCTGTCGGCGCCGGCACGACCTCAGACCCGGCGGGAAGCGGTGCGGCCACAGGCACGACCTCGGGGGCCGGCGCCACGGGGACCGCAGGCTTCGGCTCGGGAGGCGCGAGGTCGGCGAGGGCGAGGGTGCCGAGGGTCAGCGCCGCGAAGAGAATGAGCCGCTTCATGCCGACACCTGGGCCTTGGGTGCTTCGAGGGGGGGCAGCTCCATCGCCCCCGACTGCCGGGCGCGCGCGATCTCGTAGCGCTTGACGATGAACACGAAGAGGAAGGTGAGGAAGCTCACGGCGCCCCAGAAGTAGACGGTGCGAATGGGCTTATCCATCGTGCCCGAGCCCGACTGCTGCTGGTGAAGGCTGTTCCACCACCGCACCGAGAACCAGGTGATGGGCAGCGAGACGTAGCCGAGGATCGCGGCGGCGGCGCTCCACGAGGCGCGGCGCTCGGGATCTTCGGTGAACGAGCGGAACGCGAGGTACCCCACGTACACCAGCAACATCACCGTGGTGCTGATGAGGCGGGGGTCCCAGTCCCACCAGACGCCCCAGGTCGGCCGAGCCCAGATGCTGCCCATCATCACCCCGACGCCACCGAAGAAGACCCCGACCTCCGCCGAGGACTCGGCGATGGCATCGGTGCGCCACGACTTCTTGAACAGGTAGGTGACGGCGGCCCCCAC
>JBBRUE010000186.1:0-9712 GCA_038248085.1 Myxococcales bacterium
TCGGCATCGGCGGCCTGCACCACCCGAAGTTCCCCGCGGTGAAGGGGCGCGAGACGTTCCAGGGCCCGCAGCTCCACTCGGCGGCGTGGGACGACGCGGTCGACCTCTCGGGGAAGCGGGTGGTGGTGGTGGGCACCGGCGCCTCCGCGATCCAGGTCGTGCCGTCGATCGCCCCGCTGGTGAAGCAGCTCACGCTCTTTCAGCGCACGCCGGCGTGGGTGCTGCCGCGCCGCGACGCGCCCCTGTCGCGCGCCCGGCGGTGGCTGTACGGGGTCGCGCCGTGGCTGATGAAGCTCACCCGCGCGCGCATCTACGCAATGATGGAGACGCGGGCGTTCGCCTTCACCCGCGCGCCGAAGCTCCTCGCCGGTGCCGAGTGGCTGGGCAAGCGGCACCTCGCGAAGCAGGTGAACGACCCGGCCCTGCGCGCGCGCCTGACCCCGGCCTACGCCGCGGGCTGCAAGCGCATCCTCATCTCGGACGACTACTACCCGGCCTTCAACCGGCCGAACGTCGCGCTCGAGAGCTGCGCGGTGGCGGAGGTCACGGCGACGGGGGTCGTCACGCCGGACGGCCGCCACGTCGAGTGCGACGCCCTCGTGTGGTGCACCGGCTTCGACGTCGCGGCGCCGCTGGCGAAGCTGAAGATCGTCGGCCGGGAAGGCCGGGACCTGGGGAAGGACGCCTGGCGCCACGGGCTGCACGCCTACCGGGGCACGACGGTCCCGGGCTTTCCAAACATGTACATCTTGATGGGGCCCAACACCGCGCTGGGCCACAACTCGATGGTGTACATGATTGAGTCGCAGATTCACTTCGTGATGGCGCACCTCGCCGCGCTCGAGGCGGCGGGCGCGCAGTGCATCGAGGTCACCGAGGCCGCCGAGCGCGCGTTCAACGAGGGCCTGCAGAAGAAGTTCCCCGGCACGGTGTGGGCCTCGGGGTGCGTGAGCTGGTACCTCGACGACCGGGGCCGCAACACCGTGTTGTGGCCCGGCGCGACGTTCTCGTTCCGCAAGCTGACGCGCTCGCTCGACCTGGCCGACGTGACCCTCGAGAACGGCGCGCAGCCACCGGCCTGACGGCCCTGCGCGTGACGCTTTCCTTTCGAGCGCGCGGAGGAAGGTGCGACGCTGCGCGCCCATGGGCAGCCTCTGGTCTGGACTCTCACTTCGTGTACAGGCCGCCATCGCCGTCGTCGTGCCGTGCGTCGCCGTCGCGCTCTTCGCGTCGATCTACTTTCCCAGCCGCCTCAACGAGCAGGCCAGCGAGGCGCTCGAGCGCCAGGCGGTCAGCGTGGGCCAGCTCGCGGTCAACAACGCCGCGCCCGTCATGCGCCTCATCCGCGACGGGCTGGCCACGCCGAGCGAGCTCAACGGCATCTTCGAAGGCGTGCGCGCCGGCGGCAACGTCACCCAGCAGGGCGCGCTGGCCGTCGTGAAGGACAAGGTGCTCCGCGACGGCAACAAGCGGTACGTCGAGGTCAAGCCGGGCGAGGCGACGGTGCAGCTGCAGGGCGATCTCCCGCCGGGGCGCTACGAGCTGCCCGACGAAGGCCAATGCCACATCGATCGCGGCGCGGTGCTCGACGTGCGCTGCACCGCGAAGGACCAGGACTACGAGGCGACGATGGTGGTGCGCTTTTCCCTCGAGCAGTTCAGCGCCCAGCAGCGCGAAAACCAGGTCATCGGCCTGTGGATGCTGATCGCGGCGGTCGCGGTCGGCCTCACCCTCGCGCTCTTCTTCTCGGGCGCCATCGCGGGGCCCCTGGGCGTCGTCACCCGCGTCGCCCGCGAAGTGGCCGCCGGCGACGTCAGCGTGCCGCAGATCGAGGTGGGCGGTGCCCAGGAGGTGCAGTCGATGGCCGCGTCGGTCAACGACATGTTGTCCTCGCTGCGCGTGCTGGTCACCGAGATGGTCGGCCTCACGCGGCGGCTGGGCGAGGCGGCGAAGGGCCTCAACCTCGCCTCCGGAGACCAGACCCACGTCACCAGCCAGCAGTCGGCCTACGCCCAGCAGATCGCCGCCACCTTCGAGGAGCTCTCGCGCACCGCCGAGAGCATCACCCGCTCGACCGAGGTGGTGGAGCAGGCCGCGGTGCGCACCAACCAGGCCGTCGACGAGGCGCGCGCGGTGGTCGCGGAGATGGTGGGCGGCATGACGGAGATCCGCCGCGAGGCGAAGGAGGTCGCCGACGCCATCACCCGGCTCAACGCCGACGTGCAGCAGGTCAGCCGCATCGCCCAGGTCATCAAGCAGGTGGCCGACCGCTCCGACCTGCTCGCGCTCAACGCGGCGCTCGAGGGCACCAAGACCGAAAAAATCGGCCGCGGCTTCAGCGTGGTGGCCGCCGAGATGCGCAAGCTGGCAGAGAACGTGGCCCAGTCGGCGCGCGACATCGGGCGCATCGTCGAGAGCGTGCAGGCCTCGGGCGACGTCGCGGTGGTGCGCGCGAAGGAGAGCGTCGCGTCGTCAGACCGCGGGGTGACCGTCGCCGAGCGCGCGCAGACCTCGTTCCAGCAAATCGTCGAGCTCTCCCGCGGCACCAAGGAGGCGGCGCAGCAGATCGCCGTCGCCACCCGCCAGCAGCGCCAGAGCTCGGAGCAGGCCGTGCAGGGCGCGCGCAACGTGGCCGACCTCGTCAAGCAGGGCGTCGACGCCACGGCCCGCACCACCACCATCGCGCAGGACCTCCAGTCGTCGGTCGACGCGCTGACCGCGGTGACCGGCAAGTTCAAGGTCTGACCCCATTCGACTTGCGCCGGCGTCTCCTCGTCGCAAAGAGAGGCCTACCCATGGCCTGGCTCAACTACCACCACCTGCTGTACTTCTGGACCGTCGCGCGCTGCGGCACCATCGCAGCGGCCAGCAAGGAGCTGCTCCTCTCGCAGCCCACCATCTCGACCCAGCTCAAGACGCTCGAGGACGCGCTGGGGCAGAGGCTCTTTCAGCGCGAGGGGCGGCGGCTGGTGCTGACTGACGTGGGCCGCACCACCTTCCGCTACGCCGACGACATCTTCCGGCTCGGGCGCGAGCTGCAGGAGACCCTCGCCCGCGGCCCCCTCGGCCAGCAGGTGCGCCTCGCGGTCGGGGTGGCCGACGTCATCCCCAAGCTGGTCGCCGAGCGCCTCCTCGAGCCGGCCTACGAGGCGGTGCCCGACCTCCAGCTCGAGTGCCACGAGCTGCCCCTGCCCCAGCTCCTCTCGCGGCTCGCGCTGCACGAGCTCGACGTGGTGCTGGCCGATCAACCATCGCCGCACGACGTCAAGGTGCGCGCCTTCAGCCACAAGCTGGGCGACAGCGGCATGTCCTTCTTCGGGGTGAAGACCTTCGCGGGCCTGGCGAAGAAGTTCCCCCAGTCGCTCGAAGGGCAACCGCTGCTGCTGCCGGCGACGGGCAGCGCCATTCGCGCGGACCTCGA
The DNA here is from genome assembly GCA_038248085.1 of Myxococcales bacterium. Lineage (GTDB taxonomy): Bacteria > Myxococcota > Myxococcia > Myxococcales > Myxococcaceae > Archangium_A. Next base: position 3,422 of record JBBRUE010000186.1, read on the forward strand.
CGCGTGGCTGACGAAGCAGGGCGTGCGGGTGAAGGTGGTGGGCGAGTTCGACGACAGCGCGCTGATGAAGGTCTTCGGCGACCGGGGCCGCGGCCTGTTCTGCGCGCCCACCGCCATCGAGGAGACGATGCTCGAGCTCCACCACCTCGAGTGCATCGGGCGCACCGACGAGGTGCGGCAGCGCTACTACGCCATCACCGTCGATCGCCGGCTCCACCACCCTGCGGTGGTGGCGATTGCCGAGCGGGCGCGAAACGACCTCTTCGGCTGAAGCGCGGCGGCCCGGCAGTTGGTATTGAGGCGCGCATGGCCAACACCATCACCCTGTCCGATGCGCAGTTCAAAGCCGAGGTCCTCGACTCGACGCAGCCGGTGCTGGTCGACTTCTGGGCCACCTGGTGTGCGCCCTGCATTGCGATGGAGCCGGCCCTCGAGGAGCTCGCCACCACCCACCTCGGGAAGCTCAAGGTGGTGAAGGTGAACATCGAGCAGAACCAGGTCACCGCGCAGGCGTACAACGTGCGCTCGCTGCCGAACCTCCTGGTGTTCAAGGGGGGGAAGGTCGTCTCGCAGATCGCCGGCGCCGTCTCGAAGCAGAAGCTCGGCGAGGCCGTGCAGAAGTTCCTCTGAGCTTCACCTCCCCCCGGTAGGGAACGAGACGGGACCGTCGAGCGTTGATGCGCGCGCTCGGGAAACGCGCCACGTTCCCCGCGTTCTTCGTGGGGGTCTCACACATGCGTCACGCGCTCGCCGTCGCCGCTCTCTTCTCCGCACTCGCCTCCGCCGCGCCGCCGAAAGACGACGCCCTGCCCTCGCAGCTGCGCGAGTGGGCGCCGTGGGTGCTGCACCACGAGAAAGACGCGCTGTGCCCCTTTCTCCACGGGAGTGACACCCGCGCGTGCGCGTGGCCCGGACGCCTGTCGCTGACGCTCGACGACAAGCACGGCCGCTTCGCGCAGACCTTCAAGGTGTACGGGCGCGACGCGTGGCTCGCGCTGCCCGGCGAGTCGAAGCGGTGGCCGCAGAACGTGCAGGTCGACGGCCGCGCCGCGGTGGTGGTGAGCGACGAATCGAACAAGCCCACGGTGCTCCTCTCGGCGGGCGAGCACACCGTGAGCGGCGACTTCGGCTGGGACTCGTTGCCCGAGGCGCTCGTCATCCCCACCGACACCGGGTTGCTCTCGCTCAACGTGAAGGGCCAGGCGGTCAGCATCCCCAACCGCGACGGCGAGGGCCGCGTCTTCCTCGCGCGCGAGACGACGCAAGAAGAGACCGACCGCGTGGAGCTCGACGTGCACCGGCTGGTCACCGACGACATCCCGCTCACGCTCGTCACGCAGCTCACCTTGAAGGTCTCGGGTCGCAGCCGCGAGGTGCAGCTGGGCCGCGCGCTCCCCGAGGGCTTCGTGCCGATGGTGCTGACCTCCGGGCTCCCGGTGCGCGTCGAGGGTGACGGGCACCTGCGGCTCCAGGTGCGGCCCGGCACGTGGACGGTGCAGCTCAGCGCGCGCGGCGAGGGACCCATCTCTTCGCTGCAGCGGCCGGACCCGCAGGGCACCTGGGTCGACGGGGAAGAGGTGTGGGTCTTCGACGCGCGCCCCTCGTTGCGGCAGGTGCTGGTCGAGGGCGTGAACGCGGTCGACCCGACGCAGACCACGCTGCCCTCAGAATGGAAGGGCTTCCCCGCGTACTCGATGGGCCCGAAGGACGTGCTCAAGCTGACCGAGCGCCGCCGCGGCGACAACGAGCCCGCGCCCGACGTGCTCAACCTCACCCGCACGTTGTGGCTCGACTTCGACGGCGCCGGGTACACGGTGAGCGACAAGGTCGGCGGGCAGCTGCACCGCTCGTGGCGCCTCGACGTGCTCCCGGGCACCGAGCTCGGCCGCGTGGTGACCAGCGGGTCGGATCAGTCGATCACCCGGCTCGACGCCGCCGGCCGGGCAGGCGTGGAGCTGCGCCAGGGCGCCCTCGCGCTCGAGGCGGACTCCCGGCTTTCCGGCGGTATCAGCCACATCTCCGCGGTCTCGTGGAACGCCGACTTCAACTCGGTGCACACCACGCTGCAGCTCCCGCCGGGGTGGCGGTTGATCAGCGCGAGCGGCGCCGACTCGGTGCCCGGTACCTGGGTCGACCAGTGGACGCTGTTCGACCTCTTCCTGGTGTTGATCATCGCGGTCGCGGTGGCGCGGCTGTTCGGGTTGCCGTGGGGCGTGCTCGCGGTGGTGACGCTCGGGCTCGGCTGGCTCGAGGACGGCGTGCCGCAGTACGCGTGGCTGGTGGTGCTCGCCCTCGAGGGGCTGTTCCGCGTGCTCCCGGTGGGCAAGCCGAAGTCGCTGTTCCAGGTGACGCGGCTCACGGCGTGGGTCGCGCTGATCATCATCACGGTGATGTTCGCGGTCGACCACGTGCGCGAGGGCATGTACCCCGCGCTCGCGCAGAACAACCGGCAGCTCGGCGGCGTGAAGTCGTACAGCGAATACAACAACGAGAACCTGATGCAGTACGCGCGCAGCAACGCCGGCGAGTTCGAGCAGAACCAGCAGAAAGAAGACTACGGCGGGGACGACGAGCGGTCCCTCAACGGCATGCTCAACCTGCCGTCGTCGGTGGCGATCACCCAGGACGCCACGAAGTGGCCCCAGAAGCAGCAGCAGATCAGCGGCAAGAAGCGCAGCTTCAACGTGCGCGACTACGACAAGAACGCGACCGTGCAGACCGGCCCCGGGCTCCCGCGGTGGGACTGGCGGCCGATTCAGATCAAGTTCTCTGGCCCGGTGCAGCGCGATCAGCAGCTCTCGTTCATGTTCCTCGGGCCCGCGGCGAACCTCGTGCTCGCGTTCTTGAGGGTGGGGCTGCTCGCGTTGCTGGTGTTGGTGGTGCTCGGCTTCCCCGGCGGCTTCTGGCCCGGCTGGCTCAAGCGCCTGGTGAAGACCGCGGCGGGCGGCGTGGCGGCGGCGTTGCTGCTCTTCGCGCTCCCCGCGCAGGCGCAGCCCGCTGCGCCTTCTGTCGACCTGCTGGAGCAACTGCGTCAGCGGCTCCTCGAGAAGCCCGAGTGCGCGCCGTCGTGTGCGTCGAGTCCGCGGCTCCAGCTCGAGGCGTCGGCGAAGACGTTGCGGCTGCGGCTCGAGGTGTTGTCGGGGGCCGAGACCGCGGTCCCGCTCCCCGGGAGCGCGACGCAGTGGGTCCCCGACACCGTGCTGCTCGACGGCAAGCCGGCGAGCGGGTTGCGTCGTCAGCCCGATGGCTCGCTGTGGCTCGCGGTGTCGGCCGGCGCGCACCAGGTGCAGATGGAAGGCGCCCTGCCCCCGCGCGACACGGTGCAGATCGCCCTGCCGCTCCGCGCCTACCGGGTGGAAGCGAAGCTCGACGGGTGGACCCTCGACGGCCTGCACGAAGACGGCGTGGCCGACGAGAACCTCCAGCTCTCGCGCAAGGCGACGAACGAGAAGGGCCAGGGCGCGGCGCTGCAGGTCGGCACGCTGCCTCCCTTCGTGCGCGTGCAACGGACGCTGGTGCTCGGGCTGCAGTGGACGGTGGAGACGACCGTCGAGCGCGTGACGCCCGTCGGCAACGCGGTGGTGCTCGAGGTGCCGCTGCTCACCGGCGAGTCGGTGACGTCGAGCGACGTGCGCGTGCAGGGCGGCAAGGCGCTGGTGAACATGCCCGCCGCCGAGACGCAGGTGACCTGGAGCTCGGTGCTCGAGGCGAAGGCGCCGCTGGAACTCGTCGCGCCGACCGGCCTGCCGTGGGTCGAAGTGTGGCGCCTCGACGTGAGCCCGGTGTGGCACGTCGCGCTCAGCGGCATTCCCGTGGTGCACCAGCAAGACGCGAGCGGCGTGCGCATGCCGGAATGGCGCCCGTGGCCCGGCGAGAAGGTCACCATCGAGGTGCTGCGGCCCGAGGCGCTCTCCGGTCAGACGCTGACCATCGACCAGAGCTCGCTCGTCGTGGCGCCCGGCGCGCGCGCGACCGACGTGACCTTCACCGCGAACTTCCGCTCGTCGCGTGGTGGGTTGCACCCCTTCACGTTGCCCGACGGCGCGACGCTGCAGAACGTCACCATCAACGGGGCGCAGCAGCCGGTTCGGCAGGAAGGGAAGACCGTCGCGATTCCGCTCGTGCCCGGTTCGCAGTCGGTGGTGCTGACGTGGCGCGAGACGAACGCGATGGGCTTCGCGTGGAGCACGCCGGTGATCGACGTGGGCACGCCGACGGTGAACGCCGACGTCGAGGTGAAGGTGCCCAAGGACCGCTGGGTGCTCTTCGTGCGCGGCCCGGGGCTCGGTCCCGCGGTGTTGTTCTGGAGCTTCCTGCTGGTGCTGCTGGTGGTCTCCGTCGCCCTGGGGCGCACGAAGTACACGCCGCTGTCGACGGCGAAGTGGGTGCTGCTCGCGCTCGGGTTGTCGCAGGTGCCGATCCCCGCGATCGCCTTCGTGTTCGGGTGGCTGCTGCTGCTCGGGTGGCGCCAGAAGTCCGACAACCTCACGCCCGGCTGGTTCAACACGCGTCAGTTGGCGCTGGTCGGCGTCACCGGCGCGGCGCTGATCATTCTCGGCGCGTCGGTGTACGCCGGGCTGCTCGGTCAGCCGGAGATGCAGGTGCGGGGCAATGGGTCGTACGCCTCGCTGCTGCGCTGGTTCCAGGACCGCACCGGGTCGGCGTACCCGACCGCGATGGTCTTCTCGGTGCCGATGCTGGTGTACCGGGGCGCGATGCTCGCCTGGAGCTTGTGGATGGCGCTCTCGCTGCTCTCGTGGCTCAAGTGGGGGTGGAAGGCGTTCTCGACGGGCGGGCTGTGGAAGACGCCAGCGAAGCGGACCCTGCCGGGCGCCCCGCCGACTGCGGGCGCCTGAGCAACGGCCCGGGCGGGGGCTACCAGGCGCCGCGAGTCACCGTCGCGACTCGAACCGCCGCTCGTCGAACCACGGGAAGCCGAGGGCACCGGGGTGGCGCAGTTCGCTGACGCGGTCTCCGGGGCGCACCATGAAGCTCGCGTTGACCACTGACGTGCTGCCGTCGTCCCAGCGAACGTTGACCGGGTTTGACTCAGAGACGAACCCGCGCCTGCTCAAGCCGATGTGAACCACGAGGCCGGGCTCCACCACGCCGCGCCACAGGTCCCCGCTGGAGTCGTCGAGGGCGCCGTTGAGGTGCTCCAGCGCGCCGAACACCAGGCCCGTCGTCGAGAGGGCGACGAGCAGCAGCAACACCAGCGCGCGCCTGGCGGAGTTCGAGTCGCCCGCGCAGGCGGCCTCGAGGGAGGGCCGCGAGAAGAACGCGACGATGAGGCCGGCGACGAGGCCGACGCCCACCACGGCGAGCGTCGTCGGCCACGCCCGGTACGCGAGCCAGCCGTAGGCCACCAACGCCGTGGTGAGCCCAACACCGACGCCGAGGAGCGTCTCGCCCCGGCGCGTCGGCGCCGCGTCTTTCGGGCCGCCGGCGCGCGCGACGATGAGCAGGTCCTCGAGGGCGTCGAGCACCGGCCCGGTGCGAATGACGCCGTCCTTCGCCTGGTGGTGAACGCTGACGCCGGTGGTGCTGATGCGCACCGCGAAGTGGCCCGCGTCGAGGAGCCGCAGCACCGCCTGCCGCGTCGCTTCCTTCGAAAGAATGCGGCGCACGTCTTCTTCGCTGGAGTCGTTGTCGATGAAGACGGCGTGGTCGAAGCGCGCGTAGCCGAGTTGCACCTCGCGGACGAGCCCCCGCTCCTTGTCGCGATCGTCGGCGTTGCCCTCGTGGCGCAACACGATGGAGGGCGGCGCGTCGTCGCTGCTCCGCGCGCGTCCACGCTCGAACTTCACGGTGAGCACCACGCCGGTGACCGCTGGGGACTGCTCGTCGCTGCCGCGTCGCTCGAGACCGACCTGCACCCGCTGGCCTGCGAGGCGGAGCACGAGCCGCGCTGCGCCGCTGCCCTCGACTCCGAGGGCCGAGACCAGCTCATCCAGTGCGCCATCACCCCTGCCGCTCGACGACACGAGCTGCGCCCGCCATTGCTCCCGGTCCGTCATCGCGGCAGCAGCAGACTTCCCGCGTACGATGGGCGCAAGGAACTCCTGCGGTCCACGTCGAGAAGGCGGGCAGCGATGGTCTTCTGTGCGCCGATGCTCGCTGCTCGCGTGGCTGTGGAGGACCGCGGGCACCTGAGGAACAGCACTGAGCGGACGGGCTGAATGTACGGTTCAAGCAGCCTGCCCCACGCGCGGCAGCCCCTCGGCGCGACCGCAGCGTGACCCGGTCATGCAGGCTTCGACGTGGGTGACTTTCTGGTCGCCCTGGCAGCCA
>JBBRUE010000187.1:0-9615 GCA_038248085.1 Myxococcales bacterium
GGCGCCGATCTCCATCAGCAGCCGCACGCGGTTTTCCCGCAGTGACTTGTCGTCGGCCATCACCATCACCTTGTCGAAGAACGCATCGACGAAGGGCTTCAAGGGCACGACCTTCGCCATCGCCGTGGCGTAGTCGTCGGCCTTCACCGCCGCGATCACCGCGCCGTGCACCTTCGTGACTTCGGCGAACAGCACCTTCTCGGGCTCGTCGGTCAGCTTCGAGGCGTCGACCGGCGCGGCGGTGATGTCCTTCGCCTGCTTCTCGACGATGTTCGCCACGCGCTTGAAGGTCGCCGCGAGCGCCGCGAAGTCGGGGCGCACCACGTAGGCGGAGATCGCCTCGAGCCGCAGCTGAGCGGCGACGAGATCGTCGAAGCCGGCGGCCAGCACCGCCTCCACCACGTCGGCCCGGTGCGACTCGCGCCACGTCGACTCGAGGCGGCCGCGGAAGAACTCGAGGAGCTGGTCGCGCGTCGAAGGCTCGCCCGGCTTCTTCTTCACGTCCACCAGCTTGCCCGCGAGCAGCGTGAGCGACTGGTCGATCGCCGCGCCCAGCGAGAAGCGGTAGCCGCGCGCCGTCGCGATGCGAATGAAGGTGATCGCCGCGCGCCGCAGCGCGAAGTCGTCTTTCGCCCCGGTGGGCTTCTTCCCGATGCCGAACAGTCCGCACAGCGAGTCGAGACGATCCGCGAGGCCGATGATTGCGCCCGCGTCTTGCGTGGGCAGCCCGTCGCCGGCGCCGCGCGGCAGGTAGTGCTCGAAGATCGCGAGCGCAACCTCCGGCGGCTCCTGGTCGTGGAGCGCGTACTCGCGGCCCATCACGCCCTGGAGCTCGGGGAACTCGCCGACCATGCCGGTGTTGAGGTCGGCCTTGCACAGCGTCGCGGCGCGCTCGACCGTCGCGAGCACGGCGGACTGGCCCACGGCGTTGGCGAGCCACACGCCCAACGCGCGAATCCGGTCGGTCTTCTCGGCCATGCTCCCGAGCCGATCGATCCACGAGCGGCGGTGCAGCTTCGGCAGGCGATCGACCAGCGGGGAACGGCGATCTTCGTCGAAGAAGAACCGGCCGTCGGTGAGCCGCGCGCGCAGCACGCGCTCGTAGCCCTTCACCGACAACTTCTCGTCACGCACCGGGGTGTTGGACACCGCGATGAACTTCGGGAGCACCTTGCCCTCCGCGTCGGTGAGCGTGAAGTAGCGCTGGTGGCTCTTCATCTCCTGAATGAGGACTTCCGGCGGGAGATCGAGGTGACGCTCTTCGAAGGTGCCGACCACGGGGTTCGGGAGTTCGACGAGGTTGAGCACCTGTTCCACCAGCGCGTCGTCGGCGAGCACGCGGCCCCCGGCCTTCTTCGCCGCCTCGGCGATGCGGGCGACCATCAACGCACGGCGCTTGTCGAGGTCGGGAATGACGTTCGCCTTCTCGAGGGCCGCTTCGTAGTCCGCCGGCTGGTCGAGGGTGATCGGCGCCGGTGAGAGGAAGCGGTGACCACGCGTGACGCGCCCGCTCTTCACGTCGGAGAACGTCACCGGCACGACTTCGCTGCCGAGCAACGCGACGATCCACTGCAGGGGGCGGCCGAACGTCTGCTCCACGTCGCCCCAGCGCATCTGCTTGGCGAAGTTGATCTTCCGCGTGCAGAGGTTGAGGACCTCGGGGAGCAGCTCGAAGGTGCGGCGGCCCTTCTCCTCCACCATCGCCGCGAGGTACTCGCCCCTGGGGGTGGTGATGCGCTTGAGCTGATCGACCGGGAGCTTCACGCTCTCGGCGAACTTGATGGCGGGGATCTTCGGCGTCTTGCCGTCGGCTTCGAAGGCGGCCTTCAGCGAGGGGCCGAGCACTTCTTTCGTCACGTCGGCGGTCTTCTCGGCGAGGTCGCTGACGAGGAGCGCGAGGCGGCGCGGCGTGCCGAAGCGGCGGATCGTGCCGTGCTTGATGTTCAAGGCCGCGCACTGCTCCTTGAAGTTCTTCTCGATGTCGTCGAGGGCCGGCACCACGAAGCGCGCGGGCAGTTCCTCGGTGCCGAGTTCGAAGAGGAGCTCAGCCACGGGGAGCCTCCTTCGCGGTCTTCTCTTCCTTGTCCTCGAACGAGACGGTCTTCCACAGGTCGCTCGCCGGCTTCCCCTCGTGCATGGGGAGCTGCTCGCCGACCGTCCACGCCGTCTTGCACAGGGGCCAACCGAGCTTCTGACGCATCTTCAGGTAACCCTTGGCACACAGCGCCGCGTTGTCACGCACCCGCTTGATGTACCCTGCACGATCGGTGACGGAGATCGCCCCGCGCGCGTCGAGCAGGTTGAAGGCGTGGCTGCACTTGAGCGCGAAGTCGTACGCGGGCATCGGCAGTTCTTTCTCGATCAGCCGCTTGCACTCGACCTCGTAGCTCTTGAAGAGCATCTCGAGCTGCTCGGGGTCGGACTCGTGGAGCGCGTACTTCGACATCTCGACTTCGTTCTCGTGGAAGACCTCGCGGTACTTCACGCCCTTGACCCACTCGATGTCGTAGACGCTCTCGACGCCCTGCAGGTACATCGCGATGCGCTCGAGGCCGTAGGTCAGCTCGGCCGCGACGGGCCTGGTCTCGTAGCCGCCGCACTTCTGGAAGTAGGTGAACTGGGTGATCTCCATCCCGTCACACCAGACCTCCCAGCCGAGGCCCGACGCGCCGAGGGTGGGCGACTCCCAGTCGTCTTCCACGAAGCGGATGTCGTGCTCGAGCGGGTCGATGCCGAAGGCCTTGATCGACTCGAGGTAGAGCTCCTGCACGTTCTTCGGTGCGGGCTTGAGGATCACCTGGAACTGGTGGTGCTGGAACAGGCGGTTGGGGTTCTCGCCGAAGCGGCCGTCGGCGGGGCGCCGAGAGGGCTGGATGTACGCGACATTCCACGGCTCCGGGCCCAGCGAGCGGAGGAAGGTGGCGGGCGCCATCGTGCCGGCCCCGACTTCGAGATCGTATCCCTGCGTGACGATGCAACCGAGCTTCGCCCAGTGGTTCTGGAGCGTCAGCAGAAGGTCCTGAAAGTACATGGCGGCGCGCACCGTACAGGTGGAGCCCTCACCCTTCAACGACCGATCTCAGGGCGCGAACGGGAGCGAGCTCACGTCGATCGCGCGCATTTCATTGGTCTTTCCGGGCTCGATGGTCACGGAGAGCATGCGGGCCTTGCCGTCGCCGTCGATCACCACGAGCTTGTGCACCCCGGCCTCGATCGGCACCTTGATGAACGGGCTCGATCCGATGGCGTCGCCGTTGAAGAGCACGTTGGCCGCCGAGGGGTTGATCGTGCGCAGCGAGAGGTAGCCCAGCGAGGCGTTCCGGGCGGAGCGGCTGTCCTTGACTACCTCGACCTCGCCCTCCCCCAGGGGCTTCTTCCCCGGCTTCTGCCTGGAGGCGACCATGCCCTTGAGATCGTCGATCTGCTTCTGGAGATCATCGATCTTCTTGGTGTTGGCTGCGCCGGTGGCCTGGCCGGCCTGCGCGGCGAGCTTGAGGGATCGCTGCTCGGCCTCGAGGTAGTCGAGTTGTTTGAGCTGAGATTCCAACTCGGCCAGCGCGGCCTGACGATCGGGATCGTTCGCCGCCGCTTCCATCTCGGCCTGGCGCTGCTTCTCGGCCTCGAGCGCGGCCTTCTGCTTTTCCTTCTCGATGAGCCACGCCGGCTTGTCGGTGTCGTCCGTCGGCTGCGCGAGGTCGACCTTCTTCGGGCCGGTGTCCACCTGGCGCGGCTCTTCGGTCAAGGCGGTGAACTGGGACTTCAGGGGCCCGGCCACGACGGCCCACGCGAGCCCGCCGATGAGAGCCAGCACCACGACGGCCGCGACGATCGCCACCAGCCCGCCGCCCTTCTTCGGGGTCTCGACCGGCGGTGCTGGTGGCGGCGCCTGCCTGGGCACCGCGCTCACCTGGGGCAGCTTCATCTGCGACTTCGCCCGGGGCGGGATGGTCGCGTCGAGATCCTCCTTGGGGGGAAACGGCGACTTCGAGCCCGGCCGTACGGTGTCTTCTTCGCCGCCCGGCACCTTCGGCAACCGCTGCGACGACCTTCCGACCTGCGGGAGGTTGCGGCTCGAGGGGGCCGCCTTCGACGTGCCGGTGCCGATCTTCGGGAGCTTCTGGCTCGAGGCGCCCGCCTTCAGACCCGGCCGCGGCTGCGGCGTGGCGCTGGAGCGAGCGGGCTGGGGACCGGTCTTCTTCGCCGGTCTCGCCTCGACCTCGCGCTCGTCGGTGGTGAGCCCGGCGACGACCTTCTTCATCTGCGACTCGTCGACGTTGCTGTCGTTTGCCGTCTCGAGGAGCGAGCGCGTGATGGCGATCTTGTCCTCGAAGAGCTGGCCCATGAACTCGGCGACCTGCTCGTCTTCGAAGAGCTCCGGGCAGGCCTGCTCGATGGCGCGCGCGAACTCGCGGCCGGTGTTGAAGCGCTGCTCGCGTTTCTTCGACAGGCCCTTCATCACCACGTCGGACAGCGCTGGCGAGACCCAGGGGTTGTTGACGACGAGCGGGGCCACCTCGCCCTCGACGATCTTGAGCATCATCGCGGCGTCGGTGGGCGCGGTGAACAGGCGCTCCCCAGCGAGCAGCTCGTGCAGCATCACCGCAGACGCGAAGAGATCGGTGCGCCCATCGAGCGGATCGTTGCGCACCTGCTCGGGGGACATGTACCCCGAGGTGCCCTTGACCACGCCGACCTGGGTCCGGTTGAGACGGCCGCGGGCCTTGGCGATGCCGAAGTCGATCACCTTCACCTGGCCGGTCCAGGTGATCATCACGTTCTTGGGGCTGACGTCGCGGTGCACCACCGCCATCGGCTGGCCGGTGGGGTCGGTGAAGTTGTGCGCGTAGTGGAGCCCCAGCACCGTGTCGCGCACCACGCGCGCCGCGAACCCGACGGGGATGGCGACCTCCCGCTTGGCCGCGCGCTTGGCGAGCTGCTCGAGGTTCTGCCCGGCGATGAACTCCATCGCGAGGTACAGCTCGTCGCGCTCCTCGCCGAGATCGAAGACCTGGCCGATGTTGGCGTTGTTGAAGGCCGCGGTGATGCGCGCCTCGTCGAGGAACATCTTCACGAACGAGTCGTCGGCCTTGACGTCAGGGAGAATCTGCTTGAGCGCGACGAACTTCTTGAAGCCGCCCGGGCCCGGCAGGTACGCGAGGAAGAGCTCAGCCATCCCTCCCACCGAGAGGCGGGTGATGATCTCGTACTTCCCGACGCGTCGACCCCGATCGAGGTCTGATGATGAGGACTTCGCCGGAGACATGAGTGCGGCCAGACTACCACCAGCTCTTACGGCGTCGTCACCTTCCAGAAGGCATACGGGCGAAGATCCGGCACGTCACAGGTGGTCGTCGCGTAGGCGCCGCTCGACACGTTGAGGAAGTTCCACCGCGCGCTGCCGATCGAGAGCTGGTCCTGGGCCCCGGGGAGCAGGTCGATCGAGCTGGTCGGCGTCGAGAACTTCAGCGGGAAGTAGAGCAACCGACCGCAGGCGTCTTGCACACACCCCACCGGCGCCGGGCCGTCCGACACCTTGAAGGGTGCGATGTCGGCGTCGGTCAGCAGTCGCTTGCCCTGGGCGGTGTCGGCGGCGAAGAGCACGTCGTTGGTGAGGACGTCGCGCATCACGAAGGCCCTTGCGGGCGCCGACGCGCCGTCATCGACGAGCACCGCCGAGACCTGCCGGCCGCTGGTGAGCGGGGCGCCGACCCCGACCGGCAGCTTGATCTGCACGCGCCCGGTGAGGAGCTCGCCGGGAACGGTGCCGGGCCGGGAGAACGACAGCAACAGGCTGCTCGACTGGTAGACCACCGAGGTCAGCGTGCCCGTGCCCGAGAACTGGTTGCCCTTCGTGCCCCGGGCGCTCATCTCGAAGAAGCCCGTGTTGTCGGCGCTGGCGACGTTGAGGATCCAATCGGCGCCGACCTGGGGGAACGGGTTGGCCGGGCAGCCGGTGGTGCACGCCCCGTCGAAGCACAGCTCGCCCATGGCCTTGCAGTCGGCGGTGGTGGTGCAGGACGAGCCGCGGGCCGGCCCGATCTCCACTTCGAGATCCTGCGGGGCGAAGGTGCGGGTGTTGCACGTCGTCGATACCCGGGGAAGCTGGCCGCTCCCGACGCCGGCGTCGTTGAAGGTGACGCCAGTCGGCTTCTGCGCCGCGAAGCACAGCTCGAGCGTGAACGCCTCGTTGACTGGGGCGTTCTGCTGGTCGAGGCAACCATCGACTCCGCAGTTGTTGAAGCCCGCGACCTGCACCACGCCGTCCCACCCGCGCTCGGCCTTCGCCCCCGGGTCGATGCGCAGCACGGTGCCCAGCCCTGCATCGGGGCAACTGCACGCGGTGTTGCAGGCGTTGCTGCAGAAGCGGCACTCACAGGCGAGGTCGTCGAAGCCGAAGAGCGTGCCGCCGACGTCGCGCTTGATCGTCAGCCCGAGCTTGCCCGCCGTGCCGTCGACGTAGATCGGGGCGCGCGTGCTGTTGATCACCCGCAGGGTGACCGGTTGGGGCGTCGCGGGGCTACATCTGCAGCCAGTGGTAAAGCCGAGCATCAACACGATCGAGAGAAGGAGGCGCATGTCGGGCATGAATGTCGTAGGCGTCCGGCCGGTGGAGCGCAATGCCTGCAATGGATCGAACGACTTGCGGGGTGCACCCAAGGCTTGCATGAGGAAGGCCACGTCGATCATGGTGGGGCGCGCGATGCGAGGTCTGCTCACAGGGCTTGGGTTGCTGGTGCTGGCCGGGTGCGATCCCGTCGGGCGGGAGAATGGCCGCGGCTCGGCCGTGCCGGAGGTGGCCCCGCCGATCCTCACCCCGGTCGAGATCAAGCCTCCGAAGATCGATCGCAGCCCAGTGAGCCGGGTGAACCTGATCGATCCGCCCCGGGTCGACTCGGTGCAGGTCGACGACCTCAAGCAGTCGGATGGCGTGGTCGACATCTTGTGGGTGATCGACGACTCCGGCTCGATGACCAACGAGCGCCGCACGCTGGTCGGCAACTTCGATCGGTTCGTGCAGGAGCTGCTCGCCCTCCAGGTCGATTTCCAGATGGGCGTGACCTCGATCGTCGCGGCGGACGGGGGGCGGCTGCGGGGCACGACGAAGATCATCAGCAAGCTCACGCCCAACCCGCGCAGCGTCTTCGAGTTCAACACCACCTTCCCCGCGTCGCGCTCGCGTTGGGAGCAGGGCCTGCGCATGACGCAGCTGGCGCTCAGCTCGCCGAACCTCGACCCCGGTCAGCCCAACGTGGGCATGCTGCGGGCGAAGGCGGCGCTGGCGATCATCGTGGTCACCAACGAGGACGACTCGAGCTTCGGCACCACCGACTACTACGCGCGCGTCTTCCGGGGCCTCAAGGGCAAGGGCAACGAGAACCTGGTCAGCTTCTCGGTGATCGGCGGCACCATCCCCAACGGCTGCACGCCGGCGGCGGAGATCGGCCTGTACGGGAGCAACGCCAGCCCCGCGGTTCGTTACGCGGAGGTCGCGACCAAGACCGGCGGCATCATCGGCAGCATCTGCGACGCGAGCTTCGAGCAGACGTTGATCCGCATCGCGCAGGCCCTCAACACGCTCAAGCGCGTCTTCCCGCTCACCCTGCCCCCGATCGCCACCTCGATCAGCGTCACGGTCAACGGCGTCGTCATTCCGCAGGACCTGGTGAACGGCTGGCAGTACCGCGCCGACACCAACTCCGTCGTCTTCCTGGGCAACTACGTGCCCCCGCCCGGCTCGACCGTGCGCCTCCGCTACGCCTACGCCCGCCCATGAACTCCCTCCGCGCCTGGGCCTCGGCGGCCCTCCTCAGCTCGCTCTTCGTGCTCGGCGGGTGCGCGCGCAGCGCCCTCAACCCCGCCTGCCCCAACGGCTACACCAACCCCGACGGCGGCGTGTGCGTCTGCCAGACCGACGAGGGCTGCCCCACCGGCTACCAGTGCGAAGACGCGGTCTGCGTGTGCCGCGGCACCAGCTGCTGTCCCGCGGGCTACCAGTACTCGACCGACTCCGAGGCCTGCGTGTGCCGGGACTCCGCGTGCTGCCCGCGTGATCACCGCTGGCTGCCGGACGAGTTGCGCTGTGTCTGTGACGACGAAGAGTGCTGCCCCGGCGGCTACGCCTTCAACGCGATGACCCGGGCCTGCGAGTGCTCCGGCGACGGGTGCTGCCCGGTAGGGTTCACCTTCGACTCCGTGAAGAAGGTCTGCACCTGCGCCTCCGACGGCTGCTGCCCGGTCGACTACCGCTACGATCCCATCACCCGCGACTGCGTGTGCTCCAAGACCGAGTGCTGCCCGGCCAACCACGAGTATGACCCCTCGCTTTCGGCCTGCGTGTGCGTGGGGAACTCGTGCTGCCCGCCCGGCTTCATGCGCGGCCCGGGCAACCGCTGCATCTGCGTCAACAACGCGAGCTGCCCCGCCAACCAGACCTGCGACGCCGTCTCGGGCTCGTGCAAGTGCACCAACACCGCGGGCTGCCCAGCGAACAACTTCTGCAACGAGCTGGGGTACTGCCAGTCGTTCGCCTCGTGCACCTCGAACCTCGACTGCCCGGGCGGCACCTTCTGCGACACCACCACCACCCGCTGCATCCCCAACGGGCCGTGCACGCTCGACGAGCATTGTGCGCTGGGCAACGTCTGCAGCACCGCGACGCTGAGCTGCCGCAACGGGTGCCGCGACGACGGGGACTGCACCCCGAAGAACTCGTGCGTGAGCGGCCAGTGCACCTTCTTCTGCCGCGACAACACCTTCTGTCCGGTCGACCAGTTCTGCAACCGCACCAACGGCACCTGCGCGCCCCGGCCGGGCCGGGTCGACTGCATGGCCTGCACCTCGGGCTTCGAGTGCGGCACCAACATCTCGTGCCTCACCTTCGTGACCGAGGGCCAGACCGGCAGCTTCTGCGGCCACGACTGCACCGACGACGTCGACTGCCCGTCGGGCTTCGACTGTGGCGGGGTGATCTTCAGCTGTTCTTCGGGCGGGAGCTGCCCCGCGCCGCCCGCCGGGGGCACCGCGTCGTGCCTCGCGTTCAACGTCGAGAACGAGAACGGGCCGCAGTTCTACTGCTCGGGCTCGAACAACCTGCCCATCGAGTACAAGCGCTCGTGCGCGCCCCGCTCGGGCTTCTGCCCGGCTGTCGCCGCCCCTTGAATCGGTTCAACCCGGCTGCTGTTTGAGCGCCAGGCCCAGCCGGTAGAGATCGTGGGCCGACCAGCCCGTGCGCTTCGCCAGCTCGGTGGTCAAGGACTTGAGCCGTTCGCCCGCCTCGAGGCCGGCCACAAGCGCGCGCTTCACGTCCTCCTCGGACCAGCGGACGTCGCCTTGGCGTCCCTCGACGAGCACGACGACCTCGCCCAGCACCTCGGCCCCGGCGTAGCGGGCCGCGAGCTCGGTCAAGGTGCCGCGCACGAACTCCTCGTGGAGCTTGGTCAGCTCGCGCGCCACCACCGCGCGGCGCGGGCCCAGCCACCCCGCAAGCGCGGCGAGGGTGTCTCCCAGGCGCCGCGGTGACTCGTAGAGCACCAACGTCGCCGAGAGCGCGGCGACCTCTTCGATCATCGCCTTCGCCTCGCTCACCTGGCGGGGGAGGAAGCCCAGGAAGTGGAA
>JBBRUE010000188.1:0-9610 GCA_038248085.1 Myxococcales bacterium
GAAGGTGATCCTCCAGGGCTCGCTACTGTAAGCGATTGAATTCAGGCCACTTCGGAGTACTTGTCGGACCCCGCCGGTACTGTGGGCCCCACGATGAAGCACGCATGGACAGTCACCGAAGTCGCCGGGATGTTGGGGCTCACCGCCGAGGCTGCGCGCGCGTTGGTGCAGACGGTCTTCGAGGGCCCGCGTGACCTGCTGAGCTTTCAGGATCTCACGCTGTTGCGCACGGCGAACCGGCTCTCCACCGATCCCGGCCAGCGCAAGCAGACGAAGGCGCGCATCCACGAAGCGCTGGGCCGCGTGCGCCAGGAGCTGCCCGTCGATCAGCCGCTCACCTCGGTGACGCTGCAGAAGGTCGGCAAGGAACTCGTCGTCAACGCCGGCGCGGCGAAGTGGAACGCACGCTCGGGGCAGCAGCTCCTCGACCTGCCCACCACCAGCCGCGCGTCGTGGCTGCGCCCGGTGCCCACCCGAGACGCCGACGCGCTCTTCGCCAGCGCGGTGCGCCTCGAGGAGTCCGACCCCACCGCTGCCCTCGACGCCTACGCCGACGCGGTGGCCGCCGACCCGACCCACGCCGACGCGCACGTGAACCTCGGGCGTTTGCTCCACGCGCATGGGCGGCTCCGCGAGGCCGAGGCGCACTACAACGCCGCCCTCGTCTCGCGCCCCACGGACACCACCGCGACCTTCAACCTCGCCGTGGTGCTCGAAGATCTCGGGAAGCTCGACGAGGCCATCGCGCGGTACCGCGAGACTCTCGAGCTCGACCCGACCGTCCTCGACGCCTACTTCAACCTCTCGCGCCTCTACGAAAAGAAGGGCGAGAAGGTGGCCGCGCTGCGCCACCTCAAGGACTACCGGCGCCTTACTTCACCTCGCTGACGCTCCACTCGATCGTCTCCAGCAGCCCCTTGCGGCGCTTGGCGACGTCGGCGTCGAGGTACTTCACCGCGTCCTTCATCTTGTCCTGCAGGCGGAAGGGCTTGCGCTTGCTGCTCTTGAGCTGGAAGAGCGCGTGCACCAGCCAGGGGAAGACGGCCGTCACGTCGCAGTGCACGTAGACCGAGCCCGTCTCGACCGCGTCGGCCGAGACCTTGCCCCAGGTGTGGCCTTCCCCGGCCGGGCAGCTCGAGAGCGCGCCGTTGTCCACCGGGTCGACGCAGAACTGCACGTCGATGTCGAAGCCCGAGGTCGGCACGTTGAGGATTTGGTCGAGCAGCGGCTCGCCCTGGAGCGTGTAGTTCTTCGGCACCCCGCCCCCGAGGATCCACACCGCCATGCGCTCGTCGAAGTGGTGCCGGCAGTAGTGCTGGATCGCCGCCATCTCGAAGACGTCTTCGTTGACGTCGAGCTCGAACTTGAACTCCGGGCCCAGCAGGCGCTTGAGCTTCACCACGTTGAGGAAGATCGACCCGTCCTGCACCGCGCCCACGAAGATCGGCACCGCGCGGCGGTAGCAGGTCGAGAGGAGCGACGGCTGGGTGACCCCGAGCTCCTCCTCGATCACGTTCATGTGCTTGCCCAGGAGGTAGTGGAACTCCGGCGTCGTCATCTTCTTCTGGAAGTCCGCGTGGCGGATGATCGCGCTGAAGAGCCGGTCGGTGTCGAGCAGCACCTCTTCCTGGAAGCCCAGGTCGTAGATGCGAATGATGCGCGCCGAGCGGAACTGAATGTCGCCGCCGTTCGGGTTCACCTCGTGAATGTGGTGTTTCAGCACCCGGTGCGCGTCGTGGTACAGGTTCGCGCCGGTGGTGGTGATGCAGCTGATCACCCCGCTCTCCACGAGGGGGATGATGCAGCTCTGGTGCAGGCCGGCCGGGGTCATCGCGCCCGACAGCGTGAGGAAGATCGCCGCGTTCTCTTCCAGCGAGCGCTTCATCAGCTCGAAGGCGGTGCGCTCCTGGCGGCCGACGTAGGCCCCGAAGGCGGTCTCGAGCAGCTGGAGGGCCGTCTCTTTGCCGGTGATGGGGCGGGGATTCACGCGGCGGGCCGCGGCGTACTCCTGACGGAGTTTCTGCTGGGTCTTGGTAGCCATGAGCGCGGGCGGTATACACCCGAACTCTCTCGGCCGATCTGGAGTTTCCTTGACGAAGAATCTGACCCTTCTGATGTCCGGCGTCCTCGCCATCACCGTCGGTGGCTGCAAGTGCAAGCCGTCTGGCCCGAGCGGGATCACCCCCGACTTCGTGCCCACGCCGACTGCGCTCAGCTTCTCGGCGTGCCCGACGAAGGCCGAGAACGGCATGGCCGTCGCCGACGTCTTCCCCGATCTCCGGAAGTTGAAGATCACCAACCAGGGCAAGGTGGCCGGCAACCTCGGGCTCACCATCACCGGGCCCGGCGCCGAGAGCTTCAAGCTGGGCACCGGCCTGCCGACCTCGATCGACAAGCTCGGGGAAGTCGAGATCCCCATCTCGTTCTCGCCGACCGCCAAGGGCGACGTGCGCGCCGACCTCACCATCGACGATCAGACCGACGGCACCGACAGCCCGGTGGTGACGCTGATCGGCACCGGCATCAACCTCCCCGCGCAGCCGTCGATCGAGACCGGCCCGCAGAAGCAGGACAAGTCGGGCTTCCTCACCTGCACCGCCGAGACCCCGCTGTCCGACTGCACGCTCGAGTTCCCCGACACGCTGATGGAGCAGTCGGTCACCATGCAGGTGAAGATCAAGAACAAGGGCTGCCCGGCGCTGAAGATCACCGCGCTGGAGATCGAGGGCTCCTCGAACCCCGGCACCAACGACGGCTTCACCATCGACGCGCCCTCGACCCAGCCCTCGGTGACCTCCCCGATGCTGCTCTCGACGGCCGACGGCACCGACGAGACGATCATCACCCTGCGCTTCACCGCCTCGGACGACGGCACCGGCGCGACCAACCAGCCGCACTACGCGGTGCTCACCCTCAAGAGCAACGACCCGCTCTACGGTGACGGCTTCGCGAACCCCGCGCGCCTCACCATCCAGGCCAACGCGGTCAAGCCGAGCATCTACGTCGCGCCGACGAGCTGCAACTACACCAACCCGCTCGACACCTGCGGCAACACCCCGCGCGCGCCGCACACGGCGAACTTCCGCGTCACCATCGACGGCGCCACGCCGATCCGCATCTCCGGGGTGCGCTTCCGCTCGTCGGGCACCACCACCAGCAGCGACAACCGCTTCTCGGTGACCCAGAACGTCCAGGGCCAGACCATCGCCGTCAACGCCAGCGCCGCCATCGAGGTGACCGAGGTCGACCAGCCGCTGCTCGTGTCGGACCAGCTGGAGATCGTCGCCGACATCGTGGGCATGGCCGCCGGCTCGGGGGGCACCGTGGTGGTGTCCGTCATCAGCGGCATCAAGCCCTGCCTCACCACCGACCCGATGGACGCCATCGACTTCGGCGACCCCACCGAGGAGCTCACCGCGAAGCTCCTCACCATCCGCAACGGCGCGAGCTGCGGCTCGCTGGTGATCAGCCAGGTCAGCATCTCGCAGCAGCCGTTCTTCACCTTGATCGACCCGGTCATCCCGCCCAACACCACCATCCCCGCGGGCGGGTCGATGCAGGCCACGGTGCAGTACCAGCGCCCCGCGTCGGGCGGCATGCAGCTCGCCGACCTGAAGATCATCACCAACGACATCGACTACGGCGCGCCCCAGTACAAGCTGCTGCTGCTGCAGTCGAACGCCGCGCTCGACCAGATCCCCAACGCGGAGCTGACCTCCTGCCAGCCCGCCGAGCTGGTCAACGACCCCAACTGCCTGCTCGGGCCCCAGAGCTCGTCGGCCTACAACCTGTCGATGATCACCCCTGACGAGATCACCCTCTCGGGCGCGAAGTCGACCGACAACAGCCGCGTGGCCGAGTACCGCTTCACGCTGCGCCCGCCGCTCCCCGGTGGCGCGACCGCCGCGGCGCTGGCCAACAACGGCATGAAGATCACCACCAACAAGACCAAGCTCACCATTCCCCCCGGCGCCACCGGCACGTACCGCGTGGGCCTCGAGGTGTGGGACGACCGCGGTCAGAAGTCGGCGGCTGACTCGACGATGACCATCAACATCTACCCGTGAGCTAGGTCCGCTGGAGCGGCGATCGCGGCGTCAACTGCCGCATCGCCAGCTTGTCGAGCCTGGTGGAGCGGTAGACCTCGAGCATCCGCTCCTGGCCGAGCTCCCACACCGAGAACATCGTGCAGCTCCCGGTGAAGCGGCAGCCGCCGTGATCCTTCTCGGTGCACACGTTGACGGACACCGGGCCTTCGACGGCCTGGATCACGTCGAGGAAGCTGATCGTCGAGGCGTGCTGCGCCAGCGAGTAGCCGCCGTGCGCGCCGCGCAGCGACTTCACCAGCTTCGCCTTCACCAGCGGCTTGAGGATCTTCGCGAGGAAGTCCTCGGGAATGTCCATGCGCTGCGCGATCTCGCGGATCGACGTGGTCATCCCGTCGGGCAGCGACGCGAGGAACAACATCGCGCGCGTGCCGTATTCGATTTTCCGGGAGATCTGGAAGGCGTGCTGCATGGAGGAGTAAGGCCCCAATACCATGATCGACCTGCACTCGCACACGACCGCCTCCGACGGGCAGTACCTGCCCCACGAGCAGGTGGCGCTGGCGGCGAAGGCGGGCGTCACCGTGCTCGCGGTGACCGATCACGACACCGTCGCGGGGCTCGAAGCGTGCGACGCGGAGGCGCGCCGGCGCGGAATGCGGCTGGTGCCGGGCATCGAGATCAGCTGCATCCACCACCGGCGCGAGGTGCACCTCCTCGGGCACTTCATCGACCCGGCGAACGCGAAGCTCGGCGCCTACGCGCGGCAGCTCGTCACCGAGCGCGAGAAGCGCATGGAGCTGATGGTGCAGAAGCTGGTCGGCCTCGGCGTGCCGGTGACCCTCGCGCAGGTGCAGTCCTTCGCCGGCAACGCGCCCCTCACCCGCCCCCACCTCGCCCGCGTGCTGGTCGAGCTGCGCCTCTGCACCTCGCTCAAGGAGGCCTTCTCGCGCTTCCTCGGTGACGGGCGCCCGGCGTGGGTGCCGCGCTTCGAGATGACGGTCGCCGACGCGATCGAGCTCATTCACGTCGCGGGCGGCACCGCCACCATCGCCCACCCCGGCAGCTCGAAGGTGAACCGCCTCGAGGTGGAGACGATGGCCACGTCGGGGCTCGACGGCATCGAGGCGGTGCACCGCGATCACCCGCCCAGCCAGCGGGAACTCTTCGCCACCTGGGCGAAGGACCTCGGGCTGTGCTGCACGGCCGGCAGCGACTTCCACGGTGAGAAGATCGCGCCCGACCGTCACTTCGGCTCGGTCGCGATGGCCCCCGCCGAGTTCACCCGGCTCGAGGCCCGCCGCGCCCGCGCTGAGACCCGCGGCTCCGTCACTTCCACTTGATCTTGTCGATGGTGGGCGCCTTGACGGTGGTGTCGAGCTCCACCACGCCGGCCGACTTCGCCTCGGTCCCACCCACGCTCCGCGCCTTCACCGAGAGCGGGTTCTTCCCTTCCTTGAGCGAGACCGGCACCGTGAAGTGCCCCCGCTCGTCGACGGTGACGATGCGGCCCTGCACCTCGACCATCGACCCGGGCTCGACGTCGCCGCTCACCGTGAGCTTCGCGTTGTTGGTGGTGCGGTTGGGGAGCGCGACCTTGAGCAGCAGCGACGAGGGGATGGTGATCGGCTCGCTCGGCGCCTGGCCCGGCTTGACGATCGACTGCTGCCCCGCGCGGACGATCACCACCCGGCCTCCGCCCGAGAAGGACACCTCGCCCCGCTCGGTGCCCACGGCCACGGTGCCCTTGCCGTTGCTGGCGATGCTGAAGACGCCTCCGTCGGTGCGCGCCACCGCGTCGCTGTTCGAGGCGTGCACTTCGAAGGTGTGCCTGCCGCCGCCCTTCACCGTGGCCTTCGCCATGCCAGACTCGAGGAGCAGCCGGGTGATACTCGCCTTGAGCTCGCCGATGCCGACCTCGGTGCCTGGTTCCATCTTCACTTCCCAGGTCTCTTCGCCGACGAGCACCGCGGAGCTGCCGTCGGTGGTGCGTACGCCATCGCTGGGGAGCAGCACGTCACCCGACTTCGCGTCCTGCCAGCCCCCGTCGAGCCCTCGGCGGATCTGCACCGTGCCGGTCAGCTCGCCGAGGTGAATCTCCACGGCCTTCGGGCCCGCGTCGCTGGGCGCTTCCGGAGCCGCCACCACCACGACCGGAGGCTGCGTCGACGGCTCCGCGAGGAACAGCCACCACGCGAGCGGCACCACGGCCGCGATGGCGAGGAGCGCGAGAATGAAACGCGAGCGGGAGGACATCAGGTCAGCCCTTCATACGCGCAGATGCCCTCGCCCCCAACGGGGGCGAGGGTTGGGGAGAGGGGAAGGCCCCCGACAACTCAGCCGGTGATCCCCTTCCCCTGGCCGCCGATGCCCGTCGCCGCCGCCGCCGTCCCCCTGGCGCGATGGGTCGTGCCCGCGGCCTTGAGCGAGATCACGACCTGCGCCCCTTTCCCCGGCTCGCTGGTCAGCTCGATGCGCCCCTCGTGCTCCTGCACCACGCGGTAGGCCACTGCGAGGCCGAGCCCGATGTTCGTCCACACGTCCTTGGTGGTGAAGAACGGTTCGAACACCCGCTCGAGGTTCTCGCGCGCGACGCCCTTGCCCGTGTCGGCGACGGTGAGCGTGGCGCCCTCGGCCGAAGCCTGCACGGTGACCCAGAGCCGCTTCTCGGGCGAGTTGGCCATGGCGGTGCGGGCGTTGAGGCACAGCTGCGAGAGCACCTGCTCCAGCTGCTCCGAGTCACCGTCGATGCGCACCGGCGTCTCGGGCACGACGACCTGCACCGTGACGCCCACCGAGCGATCACGCTCGAGCACCATGGTCTTCTTCACCAGCGCCCCGAGGTCCATCGGGGCCAACGAGACCTCCCCGCGTTTCTGCGAGAACCGGAGCAACTGCCCGGTGATCTCGCGGCACCGCTGTGCGCTCTCTTCGATCTGCTTGAGCAGCGAGAAGTCGGCGTCGCCCTCGCTCGCGTGGTCCATCAGCAGCAACTGCGCGTTCCCCAGGATGCCCACCAGTGGGTTGTTGATCTCGTGCGCCACCCCCGCGCCGAGCTGGCCGAGCGCCGCGAGCTTCTGGGCCTCGAGCAGCTGGGCCTGCGCCGCGCGCAACCCGGCGGTGGCCTCGTCGACCTTCTTCTTCAGCTCGTCGTTCCACTGCAGCAACCGCGCGCGCGACGTCTCGAGCTCTGCGCCCATGGCGTTGAAGGTCCTCGCGAGCGTGGTCAGCTCGTCACCGCCGGTCAGCACCACCCGTTGGCCGAGATCCCCCTTCGCGTAGGCCTCAGCGACTCCAGCGAGCTGGTCCAACCGGCCGGCGAGCCACCGCGCGAAGAACACCGAGACGACGATCAACAGCAGCACTGTCGCGCCCATGCCACCGATCACGCTGCGCCGCAGGGAGCGGATGGGCTGGCGCGCGGTGTCCAGCGGGATCGACGTCACCGCGGTCAGCCCCAGCCGGCCCGGCACCTTCGCCACCGAGATCTGCTCGGTGAGCGAGGTCGCCAGCTCGTGGCCGGCGCGCACCACCGCGAGCCGCCCCGCGTCGAGCGTGGTGACCTTCTGGTGCCACTGGCTGCTCGCCACCACGCGGCCGTCGGCGTCGACGATCTCCAGGGTGGTCACCGCCGGCGCGTGCTCGACCAGCCAGCGATCGAGCACCGTCAGGGTCAGCGCCAGCACCACCATCGGCGCCTGAGGCCCCCGCGGCCCCACCTGGATCGCCGCCGGCATCCATGGTCCGCCGCCGCTGTCCTGGGCGGCCCCCAGCGCCATCTGCCCCGGCTCGCCGTAGGTCCCGAGGGTCGCCAGCGGCAGCAGCGCGGCGAGGGCGTCGCGCTTCGTCTTGACCGCCGCACGGCCCTCGAGGTTCTCGAGCATCGGGGCCACGCCGGGGCGCGAGGGATCGACGAGGGTGGCGGCGACGACCACCGGGCTCTGGCTCGCCAGCAGCCGCAGTCCGCCCTCCGCCTCTGCCGCCGACACCTTCGGCCAGTCGATCAACGTCGCCGACTGCGCCAGCGACTCCAGCGAGAGGGCCAGTTGGGTACCCGTCGCCTCGGCCGCCGCAGAGGCCAGCGCGCGCTGCTCCCGTTCGAGCCGCCAGGCGAGCTCCCGTTCAGCCTCGCGCAGCAGCCAGAAGCCCGCGAACGACAATGGCAGCACCGCCGCGGCGAGCACGAAGAGGAGCAGCTTCTGGGAAAGCCGTAGCACCGTGTGCGCCTCCGCCGATCAGGCGATCGAACGCGCAGTGTCGAGCTTGTCGCTGCGCAGCACCACACTTCCAGTGACCGCCTTGGCGCGCTTCTTCAGCTCGGCGGCCTGCCGCGCGAGCTCGGGGTGATCAACAGTGCCATCACTCATCACCGCGGCGATCGACACCGTCATCACCGGGAACTTGCGGCGCTGGCCGTAGCGATCGTCGGCCTCGATGTACCCGCGCTCGCGATCGCCCCGCTCGTAGTAGAGGGGGATGATCCGGTCGAAGGACTCGATGATGCGCCGGCAGACCGCGTCGACCTGGTCGGGGCGCACCATGAACACGAAGTCGTCACCAGCGACGTGCCCGACGAACTCCGAGCCGTCACCGGCCTGGGTGACGACCTCGCGGAGGATGTCCGCGGTCTGGCGCACCACGCCGTCGGCCTTCGCGAACCCGTAGAAGTCGTTGAAGGCCTTCAGGTTGTCGAGATCGAGGTAGCAGAAGGCGAATGGAGCGCGATCGCCGAGGCGGCGCTGCACCTCGCGCTCGATCGCCGCCGAGCCGGGGAGCTGGGTCGTCGGGCTGCTGGTGTCGGCCGTGCGCCGGCGCAGCACCGACTCGACCCGGGCGCCCAGCTCCAGCGCGTCGAAGGGCTTGGTGAGGTAGTCGTCGCCGCCCAGCTTGAGGGCGCGCACCTTGGCCGAGGTGTCCCCCCGGGCCGAGATGAAGATCACCGACATCGCGCTCGGCGCCCGGTCGGCCTTGAGCGTCTCGAAGAACTGGAACCCATCGCCGTCGGGCAGCGCCACGTCGAGCAGCAACAACTGGGGCCGCTTGCGGGCGATGCTGGCCCGCGCCTCCGCGACGCTACCCGCGCAATCGACGTCGAAGCCCTGGTTGGCCAGCACCTCGACGCAGATCGCGGTGATCTGCGGATCGTCGTCCACCACCAGCACCCGGCCCCGGCCGCCCCGCCGCTCCTTGAGCGCCGCCTCCACGCTGGCGAGGAAGCTCGCCGACGACACCGGCTTGAGCAGGAAGCCGCTGGCGCCCGCGCGGGTCGCCTCCTCGCGGAGGTCGTAGCCCGAGACCATGATCACCCGCGAGGCCTTCGTCTCCGGGTCGTGGCTGAAGATCTCGAGGATCTTGAGCCCCTCGACGTCGGGCAGCTGGTGGTCGAGGGTGATCACGTCGGGCCGCAGCTTGCGCGCGATGGCCAGCGCCTCCTCGGCGCGCCCGGCCACCACCACCTTGAACCCGGCGTTGAGCAACTGCGCCTTGAGCAGCCACGCGAGCTGCGGTTCGTCTTCGACGATCAACACCGTGCCGCGCGACTTGCGCACGGTCTCCTCGGGGTC
>JBBRUE010000189.1:0-9596 GCA_038248085.1 Myxococcales bacterium
AGGCCGGCAGCTCGGCGTGGTGCGCCGAGAGGTCGAGCTCCAGGTGCACGAAGTCGGGGTACTTCGCGCGGTAGCCGGCCACGAAGGCGCGGCGCAGCTTCTGGGTGCGCGAGAGGGCGTTGCGGGGCGTGGCGTAGACGTCGAGCAGGGTGGGCATGGCGTGCTTTCAGGACCGGTGAATGCTGAAGGTGATCTCGACCGTCGCGTTCTGCTGGCTCACGTCGAAGCGGTGGAGCTGGGTACGCAGCATCTGGACCATCGGCGACTCGCGCACGAGCTCAGGCGTCAACTGGCGGTCCTTCGCACAGAGCACGAAGTCCACCGAGTACGGCGTCGACTGCACCTCGACACTCGCGCCGCCGATCGACTGCAGCCAGCGCGCGACCCCGCCCACCAGCGACTGCAGCCGCGTGAGGCTGTTCCAGTCGAGCCCCAGCAGCGTCAGCGCTTGCTTGAGGTGGTTGCGCAGCTCCACCAGCGCCACCGCCGTGTCGAGGGGGGAACTCCACACGCCCATCGGCGCGGCGTCGAGCTGCTGCAGCAGCGCCCGCTCGAGGTCGGTCGCCTGGTACATGCTCTGCGACTTGAGGTTGCGCACGAAACGATCCGCCAGCGCCGCCCGTTCCCCGCGCTCGAGCTGGTCCACGCCCCGCTGCGTCACCGGGCCCAACTGCAACAGCGACGACTCGAGGTCGTCTCCCGGCACGCCCTTCGCCACCACTCGCACCACGTCTTCGAATCGCTGCACGGTGACTGCTCCCTGTCCCCCAGGAACAACCAAGCAGCCTAATGCGGTATCAGTCGAGTATACGCAAAACTACTTCTGTTGTGGTGAGCCGCCCGGCCGATGGCTGTGGACAGTTCCGGTACTCGCACCGGCGGGCACATGGCCCGGGTGGCCGGCCTTCGGGGCGGGGGTTCGTCAGACGCTCGCGAGCTTGTGCGCCAGCTCACCGAGCTCGAACTTGAGCTGCACGTCGCTGTCTTTGAGGTTCTCGATCTTCCGCACCGAGGTGAGCACCGTCGAGTGGTCCTTGTTGAACCGCTTGCCGATCTCCGGCAACGACGCGCTGGTCATCGTGCGGCACAGGTACATCGCCACCTGCCGCGCGTGCGACACGTGCTTGACCCGGCGCTCGCCGCGCAGCTCGTCGACCGCCAGCTTGTAGTACCGCGCCACTTCGCGCTGGATCGCCTCGGTGTCGAGCGCGCGCTGCGCCGGAATGAGGTCGGCCAGCACCTGCGCGCACAGCTCCTCGGTCAGCGGCTGACCGGTCAAGGCGTGAACCGCGCTCACCTTGATCAACGCGCCCTCGAGCTCACGCACGTTCTTCACCACGTGCCGCGCGATGAACTGCGTCACCTTGTCGGTGAGGTTCACCCCGTCGGCCGCGGCCTTCTTCTTCAGAATCGCCATGCGCGCTTCGAAGTTCGGCTCGTGCACGTCGGTGATGAGGCCCATCGCGAAGCGCGAGCGGAGCCGGTCCTCGAGGCCGGGGATCTCCGAGGGCACGGTGTCGGAGGTCATCACCACCGCCTTGCCCATCTGGTGGAGCGCGTTGAACGTGTAGAAGAACTCGTTCTGCGTCTCTTGCTTCTTCCCGAGGAACTGGATGTCGTCGATGAGGAGCACGTCGCACTCCTCGCGGAAGCGCCGCCGGAACTCCGTCATCTTCTGGTCGCGCACCGACTCGATGAACTGGTTGGTGAACTCTTCGCTCGACAGGTACAGCACCCGCGCCGCCTGGTTGCGCGAGATGATGCGGTTGCCGATGGCGTGCAGCAGGTGCGTCTTCCCCGGCCCGGTGCCGCCGTAGATGAAGAGGGGGTTGTAGGCGCGCCCCGGTGACTCCGAGACCGCGAAGCCCGCCGCCGCCGGCAGCTGGTTCGAGTCCGAGACCACGTAGGTCTCGAAGGTGAACCGCTCGTTGAGCCGAATCTGCCGGCGCAGCTGTGCGACTGGAGGTGCGGCAGGCAAAGCCATCGACACTTCGCGCTTGTCGACCTTCTCCCAGAGCACCTGGACGGGCTGCCCGATCACCCGGGCCAGCGCGCCGCCCATCAACTCCGCGTAGTGATCGTCCACCCAATCGCGGAAAAACAGATCCTCGACGCCCAGGGTGAGGTTCTGGGCTTCGAGCTTGAGGGGGTGCAGCTGCAGCAGCTGCGAGACCACGTAGGTCTGCCCATCGTTCCGGAGGGACTCCAGCGCGTTCTGCCAGAGGGTACGGGCACTTACCGTCGAATCGGCCATGTCGACGACACCAGAGCGCTGAAGAATTTTGCGGAAAGAACGACGGCAGGAACCAAAGGGGGGCGCCTCATACACATGCCCCATTTTCGTGATCAAGAACTTCTCGAAAGGGCAACAGTCCTGAGCGGTTGCGAGCCCCTTCGCCCCCTGTGGAAGCTGATCTGAAATTCCTTTGCCCGAAAGTTTTGTCACGCCCCGGCAACGTGACTCTTAGTGCGTGCTTTGCAAAACACCCCGGGGCCTCCACCGGCCAACAGTTTCCCACACTCTCCACAGGGCGATTGAGGGGGTTTCCCACAGGCTCCACAGGGTTTTCCACAGAACGTGTGGAGAGCTTGTGAACAGGGACCTCGAGTGCTCGAAACTCGTGGAGGCTCCAACGACATTCCTGATCGCGATCCTGATCGCAGTCTTCTTGACGAGGCGTTGCAGAGGGGTCTAAGGGCCACCCCCTCTCTCCGCGACTGACGCGGGGCGTTTCCCGCAACATCAGCTGAAGGAAGGAGCCACCACGTGGCCAAGCGAATTCCGACGTACCAGCCGAGCAAGATTAAGCGCAACCGAGCGCACGGCTTTCGTAAGCGCAACAGCACCAAGGCCGGGCAGGGCGTTCTGAAGAAGCGCCGTGCGAAGGGCCGTAAGCGCCTCGTCGTTCGCGCGTACGAGAAGTAATCGGATGCCAGGCGCATTCTCCTTCCCGAAGGAGGTGCGCCTGCGCCGTCGCGGTGAGTTCCTGCGCGTGCAGGACAAGGGCTTCAAGATCACCGCGGACTGCCTGTTGTGCCTGGTGCTCCCCAATGGAAGAGCCGATGGGCTCACGCGGTTGGGGCTCACGGTCTCTACCAAGGTGGGCCCCTCGGTGGTGCGCAACCGCATCCGCCGCAGACTCCGCGAGCTCTTCCGCGTGAGGAAAGCCACGCTCCCGAAGGGGCTCGACATGGTCTTCATCGCCAGAGGCAGCGCCGCCCAGGCCGACTTCGCGCGCCTCTCGAAGGCCTACGAGCGCTGCGAGCGGGAGCTCGAGAAGAAGTACCGCGCTTCATGATTCGCGCGTTCGTCGTGCAGGTCTTGCTCCTGCCGCTGCGCTTCTACAAGTGGGCGATCTCCCCCTTGTTGCCGCCCATGTGCCGCTTTCACCCTTCGTGCAGCGTCTACGCGATGGGTGCCATCGCCGTGCATGGGCCCTTCAAAGGTACGTGGCTCGCCGCGCGCCGCCTGACCCGCTGTCACCCTTTCAACCCCGGTGGGCTCGACCCCGTGCCCCCGAAAGACGGGCGCTCCGCCGAGGAACTTCTGGCGCAGCGTGAGCCTGCGATCGTCGCGCGGCTGCAAGCAGCCCCGTCACCGTTCGTGAAGCTCGAGCCGTCTTCCAAAAGAGAAGTGAACGACTAATGGATCAACAGAAACGACTCCTCCTCGCCATCGCGCTGTCCTTCGGGCTCACGCTCGTGTGGACCCAGTTGTTCTGGAAGCCGCAGGCCGACGCCGAGGCCGCGCTGCTCGCCGCGAAGCTCGACGGCGGCATCACGCTGGTCGACGGAGGTCTCGAGGGCGCGGTGGTCATCGCCCAGCCCTCGCTCCCGCCCACGCTGGCGGCCCTGCTCGAGGACGGCGGCGTCGCGGCCGCGGCCCCCGTTCCGGTCGAATTGCCCGTGCGCGAGGTCGCGCTCGCGCGGCCCACCACCAAGCTGACCTTCACCTCCGAGGGCGCCGGCCTCATGAGCGCCGAGCTCCAGGGCGAGCGCGAGCGTGAAGAGAAGTCGCTCTCGATTCTCGACGGGTGGCGCAAGCTCTTCGGCACCAGGTTCGAGCCCGCGCCGCACATGAACCTCGCGCGCGCGGTGCCCGGCACCGGGCCCAACCTCGCGGTCTCGATCGCCGGCAGCGCGCCGCTGCTCGCCACGCAGCGCTACGCGGTCACCGAAGAGGGCCCCGGCAAGGTGGTCTTCACCGCGCGCACCGGCCCGTGGGAGGTCACCAAGACCTTCACCTGGAGCCAGGCGGCCGCGTCGGAGACGGACCCCTCGGGCTACCTCTCGAGCCTCGCGGTGACGGTGAAGAACGTCAGCACCGCGGCGCTGACCGCCGAGCTCGGCGTGCACGCCCTGCGCGCCATCATCCCCGGGGCGGAAGAGGCGCCCTCGATGTTCGGGGGCATCGGCAACCAGGCCTCGGTGCTGTGCCGGGTGGCCGACGACGTCACCCGCAAGACGCCCCCCGCGGCCAGCGGCGGGCTGTTCAGCTGCGGCAGCGCGCCGCAGTTCGAAGACGAGAAGAAGGGCTCGCTGCACTTCGCGGCGATCGATCAGCAGTACTTCCTCACCGCCATCTGGCCGAAGGACGCCGCGGTCGACGGCCGTTGCTTGATCACCGCCAAGCCCGAGCAGCGCGGCGCGGCGCTCTTCGTGCCCCTCACGCTGCAGGCCGGCGAGTCGGTGACGAAGAACTACGGCGTCTTCCTCGGCCCCAAGGAGCTCAACCTGCTCCTCGCCGTGGGCACGCTCTCCGAAGGGCCCCCGGGTACGCCGGCGGCCTTCGACCCCGGCCTCGACAAGACCGTCGACTTCGGGCTGTGGGCGGTCATCTGCAAGGTCCTGATCTACTTCCTGCGCTTCTTCCACGGCGCCATCGGCAACTGGGGCGTGGCGATCATCCTGCTCACCGTGATGGTGAAGGTGCTGCTGCTCCCCCTCACGCACCGCGCGATGGTCAGCGCGGAGTCGATGAAGAAGCTCCAGCCGAAGATGGAGGAGATCAAGAAGAAGTACCCCGACGATCGCGAGAAGCAGAACCTCGAGACGATGAAGCTGTACCAGGAGGGCAAGGTGAACCCGCTCGGTGGGTGTCTGCCGTTGCTCCTGCAGCTGCCGATCTGGGCGGCGCTCTTCACCACGCTGCGCACCAGCTACGAGCTCTACGGCGAGCCCTTCTACGGGGTGTGGAGCAACCTCACCTCGAAGGACCCGACCTACATCCTGCCGCTGCTGCTGGGCATCACGATGATCGTCACCCAGCGCCTGCAGCCGCAGATGATGGACAAGAGCCAGGCGTTCCTCATGACCTGGGTGATGCCGGTGTTCTTCACCGGCATCATGATGAACTACCCGGCGGGCCTCGCCCTCTACATCTTCACCAACAACCTGCTGTCGATCCTCCAGCAGTACGCGCTGCGCAAGTACCTCGCACGCAACGCGGCCGTGGGGCCGACCATCGCGGGAGCAGCGAAATGACTGAGTCGACGGCCGCGGCGGTACCGGCGGTACCGGCGTTGCCGGAAATCAAGCGCCCGCAGGTCGAGACCCTGCTGGGCGACGTATTCCGCCTCATGGAGTACCCCGCGAAGCTCGACTTCAAGGACATGCCGGACGGCTCGCTGGCCGTGGCGGTCCACTTCGAGGGGGACTTGCCCGGCGTCACCGCGGGCAAGCGCAGCTACCTCGTCGACTCGGTGCAGTTCTGGCTCAACAAGGTCGTCAACCGGCCCAACGTGCCGCGCCGCTGGGTGAACCTCGGCGTGGGGGCGTTTCCCGAGCCCCGTCAGCCCGGCCAGCCGCGGGAACCCCGTGAGCCGGGCCAGCCTCGTGAGCCAGGCCAGCCGCGGGAACCTCGTGAGCCGCGGGAGTCCCGTGAGCCGCGCGAGTCTCGTGAGCAGGCGCCTCCCGTTCTGGCCTCCGCCCCGGCCGGCCGCGCGGCGCCCCTCCCTGCGCGCGCGTCCGCTCCACCCCCGGCTGCAGCGCCGGCGAAGGAGAACGGCCGCGACCGCGATCGGTCGCAGAAGCAGAAGGGTTCGCCGGTCGCCGCGCCGGCACCCGCGAGGGCCGAGGGTAACCGGAACACCAGCGGCCGCGTCGACGAGCGCGCGCTGACCCCCGCGGCTGATCCGGCGATCACCGCCGCCGCGAAGTCGCTGGCAGAGAAGTCGGCGAAGCTCGGCCGCGTGTACGGCGTGATGGGCCTGAGCGCGGATCAACGCGCGCTGATGCTCAAGGCCACCGAAGGCCTCCAGGGCGTGACCGCGAAGGTCGAGGGCGAGGGCCACTGGCGCCGCCTGATCCTCGTTCCCGAGAAGCTGACCGTCATCTCGCGCAAGCAGGTGATGCCCGACTACGACGACGAAGAAGAAGACGAGTGAAGAAGGTTCGGACCATGGCCCAGACACGCGAACAGAAGATCTTCGGAGCCGCGGTGTTGAAGACGAGCTTCCGCCTGCGCGACGCGCTCGATTCGCCGGCCTTCAAGGGCATCTACCCCGGCGTGCTGAGGGACCTCGGCCTCGAGGACTCCGACGTCGAGAAGTACATCGAGGCGCACCGCGACGCGGTGGAGAAGACCGCGCGCGGCCAACCGGCCTGACTCGGCTTTAGCGCCCGCGCGCGTCGATCAGCCACGCGGTGAGGCACCCGACGAATCAATGACCCGGCCTTCGTGCCGCATCCCTCCGCGTGCCGCTGTTCCCGACAGCCCCCCTGACGGACCGGCGCGGTCGATGGTACGACTTGATCCATGTCAGTACGTTTCGTCTCTCTGCTCGTGGTGCTCTCGGCCGGCGCCTTCGCCCAGCCGGTCGAGTTCCCCAAGCTGTCCGACGCCGAGAAGCAGAAGCTCGATGCCAACGGCATCGTGATCCACGACCTCAAGCCGACCGACGGCCGCGGCGTCTCTGCCGAATCGATGGGGGTCATCGACGCGCCTTCGCTCGAGGTGTGGCCGGTGGTGCGCGACTGCGAACACTTCGCGAAGTTCCTCCCGAGCACCAAGGCCAGCTCCCGCAAGGTCGAGAACGGCGAGTCGCTGTGCTTCGACGAGATCAGCCTCCCGTTCCCCCTGATGAACCTCTGGGCCGACACCCGCTCGGCGATCACCGAGGAGCCGGTGGGCCACTTTCAGCGCGCGTGGTCGCTGGTGCGCGGCACCTACAAGCGCAACCGCGGGGCGTGGCGGGTGCTGCCCTGGGGCGCGGAGGGAAAGAAGTCGCTGGTGGTGTACTTCATCGACTCCGACCCGACGATGCTGGTGCCCGACGCGATTCTCCGCGCGGCCCAGACCGGCTCGCTGCCCGAGGTGTTCGTCGCCCTGCGCAAGCGGGTGCAGGCGCTGCACGCGCAGCAGGGCACCGTCGTCTCCCAGTAGCCGCAGGTCAGTCGGTCACAGCACGTGCTCTTCGATGGGCGCGTGCTTGAAGCGGTTGACCACCGCGCTCGCGGCGTTCCACAGCATGAACAGCCCCGCGGCGAGCGCCACCAGCCCGCCGCCCCACTTCCACCCCGGGCTCTTCGCCAGCACCAGGAAGCCCGCCGCGAAGCCGAGGATGGCCAGCGCCGTCAGCGTCGACGTCACGTGCCCCAGCACGTTCTCGGTGGTGAACGTCAGCTTGCACTGCCCGCACTCGTAGCCGTACTCGGTGCCGGTGGGGATGCCGCGGTGGGTATGGCGGGTGATGTTCAACGCGCGCGCCACGCCCCCACACTTGCCGCACGTGCGCCTGGGAGGCCCCCCCGGAAACCGCAGCCGCGGCACCGGCGCGCCGCTGACCAGCGGCACCCGCTTCTCGAAGTTCTTCTGTCGCCACGCCAGGTAGAAGAAGGGGATCCCCAGCACGCAGGTCGTCACGGAGAGGATGCCGCCCACGATGTAGAACGAGATGAGGCGCAGGCGCGGGGGCAGCACCTGCCACCCACCGCACTGCTGGCAGCGGTACTCCTTCGTCACCTGCCCGGTCTCGATGCTGCCGGTGGTGTGCTGCCACTCCATCACCAGGGTGACGGCCGCCTGCTGGCACTTCGGGCACTGCCGCACTTCGACGGGCTGGGCGCTCATGAAGTGACGCACGTTACTCACGCGCTATGGTGCCGCCACCATGCTGACCGCGCTCCTGACGCTCTCGCTGTCGCAGCTCCCGACCCCCATCGACATCATCGACAACGCGGAGATCGGCGACGCGCTTCAGTACATCCAGCTCCGCAGCAAGGGCGTGTACGAGGGGCACCTCGTCGACAAGGCGAAGGGCAACACCGTGGTGTCCGGCGGGTGGAAGATGAGCGGCGGCGACACCATCGAGGTCAAGCTCACCGGCTGTAAGGGCCCCGCCTGCAAGGACGCGAAGAAGGACTACACCGCGAAGGTCACCGTCGCCGCGGCCCGCGCCATCACCCTCGACTCCACCGCGCCCAAGCCGTTCTTCCCCTCGGGGAGCTACTACTGCCACTACCTCGGCTGCGAGCCGCGCGTCGGCGTGGAGGTCCTCTCGAAGGGCGCCAACCTCCGCGCCATGCACGCCATCGAAGACCACCTCATCGGCAAGAACCGCGGCCGTGACGTGACGGTGGTGTGGATCGGCGCGCGCACCGAGACCGACACCACGAAGTCCCGCGTCGAGCTGTGCGGCCGCGA
Source organism: Myxococcales bacterium (assembly GCA_038248085.1). Taxonomy (GTDB): domain Bacteria; phylum Myxococcota; class Myxococcia; order Myxococcales; family Myxococcaceae; genus Archangium_A. The sequence continues at coordinate 8,645 of JBBRUE010000189.1, forward strand.
CCCCGAGAAGGCGAAGAAGGGCCTCGAGCTGCTCAAGGCCGACCTCGCCGATGCGAACTGGGTGGGCGACTTCACCGTCGTCGAGGAACCCCAGAAGGGCTGCCTGTGGGACGTGCGCCTCTTCGTGCGCGACGACGTGCAGCCTCCGGTCAAGAGCAAGCGCTGATCAGCGTCTGATCAGCACTGCATTCGGTTCCGCCGGTCAGTGCTTGTTGTCGAACTCGATGCCGGCCTTCACCTCGAGAAGGGCCGCGTCGACGTGCCCGATGGCGGCGGCCCGGTGGCCCCCCTTGTCGGCCGTCGCGTTCTCGAGCGTGCGGCGGGCGGCTTCCAGCTCCACCACCGCCTTCTTCATCAGCGGCTGCTTGTCGGCGAAGGCCTGCGTCGCAAACCCACCGACGAATGCGGACACCACGGCGATGATCATCGTCTTCTTCATGAGGACTCCTGGGAACTGCGGGTGAGGCCGGGAAGAAAGCCGCGCCGTCATCACGACGCACCAGGAATCACCCACCAGGAAACGTGAAGCATCGATACCCGCTGCTAGCGTGCGACCCATGACTTCATCCAAGGCAGTACTGCTGGCGCTGTGTCTGGGCGCGAGCGTGGGCGTGGTGGTTTCGGGCTGTGGCAGCAAGCCCGTCTGCAATGGGAGCACCTGCTCCTCGGGCTGCTGTGACGCCAGTGGGACCTGCCAGATGGGTTCGAACGCGTCGTGCGGCTCGTTCGGCAACCTCTGCCAGACGTGCCTGCTGGGCCAGGTGTGCAACTTCGGAGCGTGCGTGAGCGGGAACAGCGTCGGCGGCGGCTCCGGCGGTGGCTCCGGCGGTGGCACGACGGGCGGCGGCACCGGCGGCGGCACGACGGGCGGCGGCACCGGCGGCGGCACGACGGGCGGCGGCACCGGCGGCGGCACGACGGGCGGCGGCACCGGCGGCGGCGCGATGGGTGG
>JBBRUE010000190.1:0-9577 GCA_038248085.1 Myxococcales bacterium
ACCGGCCGAATCGAGTGGAGCTGCGTGTGCGAAGGCCCGAGCAGCACGAAGCTCGCCCCGGCCGCCTGCGCCACGCTGGCGTGGTGCATCACCTGCTCGTGCGAGAGGTCGCTGTACGCGAGGAACACGAAGTCCACCCGGTGGCGGCGGACGAGGTCGGGCAGCTCCGCCTCGAGGTGAATGGGGATGTCGGCGTCGTAGCCTGCCCCGGCCAGCGCCCGGGGAAAGGCGCGCGACTCGATGAAGGGAATCTGCGCGGCGGTGAAGCACAACACCCGGAAGTCGGGGTGCGTGCGGAAGAACGTGAAGAAGTCGTGGAAGTCCCGACCGGCGGCGCCCATCACGATGCAGCGGTGACTCATGGCTGTTCCCTCGGCCCGACAGCGTGCGCCCGTCGCGCATCGCCGGCCAGCGAAGACGTTCGGGTCCCCAGCTTCGGGGAGCGGGGGCTTGTTCCCGAGAGGACGCGTTGTTCTGCTTGCACCCACAACATGAACTCCGCGACGCCTGATCAGCCGTTCGAGCGCCCCTGCCCAGCTTGCGGGTTCTGCGTGTTCACCGGCGTTCCCGGCTCTCTTGCCGCCTGCCCGGTGTGCGGCTGGCGCGACGACTTCGAGCAGCTGGTGCACCCCGACTTCATCACCGGGGCGAACGCGGGACGGTCGCTGCGAGAGGCGCAGGCCCGGCTGCGGGCCGCGCCGCCACCAGACGGTGGTCACGTTCGCGACCCCGCGTGGCGACCGCTGGCCCCCGGCGAACACCCGCCCACGGAGGGCGCCTCGTCACCGGTCTGCTACCTCGGTACGCCCGCACCGGGCGACCACGCGCCGTACTGGCTTCGCTGAGCCCCCCGATGCGCGCCGCGTACGTGGCGGTCGCCGCGTGCAGGCGGACGATCGACCAGGCGCCGCGTGGCCACCCTCTCGCTGCGAAACCGATCCCCGCACCGCGCGCGACCCGCGAGGCAATCGAGACGGGCTACCTGCGGCTGTTCGAGGCGCGCGCGGCACGCGACGTCGCGCGGCCGCGGGGCTACTTCGGGGGGGGCGCCAGCCCGCGACCCGGCAGGTAGCGCGTCGCCTCGAGGGTGACGTGGTCATCGAGCTCGATGCTCCAGTACCCCTCGCGCCCCGGCTCGGTGGAGCTGCCCCCCGACAACACGTGCGGCCGCCGCGCGTCGCGCCGATGCCAATAGCGGTCGTGCGAGTGGCCGTGCAGCAGCACCGCGTGGTGCGCCGCCACCACGCGCGTCAGCGCCGCCGCGTCGATCAACGCAGAGTGGTTCCAGTGGAACTTCCCCGAGGGGCCGAGCGGTCCGTGATGAGAGAGCACCATCACCGTGCGCCCCACCAGACGCGGGTCGCTCAACAGCCGATCGAGCGCGTGGAGCTGGGGGCGACCGACCCGGCCGACGAAGTAGTGGCTCCACCCGGAGACCCGCGTGCTGTCGAGCCCTACCACCGCCAGCGTGTCGTTCATCACCCGCACCCAGGGGTAGCCTTCGGGACCCGCGTACTCGGGCCAGTCGGTGACGGGCTTGAAGAAGCGCTCGAAGACGCGCGCGCCGGGGTGGTCGGTGTAGCGGTCGTGGTTGCCGGGAATGACCGAGAGCTTGCCGGCCTTGATCAGCGGCGCGAGGAGCTCCTGCACCCGGCCGACCTCGTCTTCGTGGCCCAGCGCGCTCACGTCACCAGTGAGCACCGCGTGGTCGTACTGCAGCGCGTGCAGGTCATCGACCAGCTGCTCGATGCGGGCCTGGGCGTGCTCGAAGCGCGCCAGGCGGCCGAGGCCGTGCAACTCGAAGCGCCCCGGCGCGCCGCGCCACCCGGAGCTGCTCCACGAGCGCGTGCCCCAGTTGAGCTGCTGATGCACGTCGCTGAGGTGGATGATGCGCGTCACTCCCCACGACGATGGCGCGCGGCGAGGCCGGGCAGCAAGACCCGATCGGCCAGTGGCCGGGTGCACGTTGTGCGCGAACAGACCGGCTTATTGCCTCACCTCGCCGCGCGCGCAGGCGGAGTTAGCGTGACCCCGTGAGCCCGGGGACGAAGAACCTCTTGCAGCGCGTGGCGACGGCAGCGGTGCTGTTCCCGCCGGTCGCCTGGGTCCTGCTCACCGGTGGCTGGCCCGCGGCCTTCCTCTTCGCGGCGGCGACGGCGATGGCCACGTTCGAGTTCTACCGGCTCGCGGTGGGCCCGGTGTCGATGCACACCGCGCTGCCGCTGGTGGTGGCGACGGTGCTGCCGCTGTTGCCGCACGGCGCACCGGGCGCAGCACCGTCGATCGCCCTCGCCCTGCTCGTCGCCACCTCCATCTGGGCCTGGGGCTCGCACGTCGTGCGCGGTGACATCGAGGGCGGCGCAGTGCGGGCCCCGATGATCGTCCAGGGCGTGGTGTTCTGCGCGCTGGGTCCGTACGCGTTGGCGTCGCTGCGCGAGCTCCCGGGCGGCGAGGCGTGGGTGTTGGTCGTCGTCACCGCGACGTTCGGGAACGACATCGCCGCGTACTTCGGCGGCAAGCTGCTCGGCCGGCACAAGCTGGCGCCGAAGGTGAGTCCGGGGAAGACGTGGGAAGGCCTCTTCGCCGGCGTCCTCGGTTCGGTGGGCCTGTCGATCGGCGCGCACTTCGCCTGGCCCGCGGTGCTGGCGTGGCGTGACGTGGTCGCCGTCGCGCTGATCACCGCGGCGCTGGGTCCACTCGGTGACTTGATGAAGTCACTGCTCAAGCGCGCGCGGCAGGTGAAGGACGCGGGGAACCTGTTGCCGGGGCACGGCGGCATGCTCGACCGCATCGATGCCCTGCTGGTGAACGCGCCGGCGGTCTGGGTGTGGGCCGCCCTGGCGACCTGAAGCCGGGAGGTCAGTCGATGCCGAGCAACTGCCGCACGGTGACGAGGAATTCCTTCTCGGTCTCGTCGATCACCCCGTCGACACCAACAAACCACTCCGCGGCCGCGAGCACGACGTCGCGGTGCTGCCGCAGCAGACCCAGGTTCGGCTGGGGCAACGGCTTGCCCAGGTCGAGGTGCTTGAGGAGCATCGCCAGCACGTCCTCGGGCACACCCCACTTCGGGCCGACCTCGGCGACCGCGGCGCGCTCCTTCGGGTCGAGGGTGTCATCGGCCCACGCGACCTGGAGCAGCAGCTTGAGCGTCTCGACGTTGACCTCGGGAATGGGGGACGGACGGTTCATAGCCGGGCACGGTAGCGCCACTGCACCGCGGCCGCGATGGCGGCGATCCCCCCGGCGCCGAGGGCACGCAGGGCCACCGCCCCGGCCTCGGTCCCGCCCGCGATGAAGAAGAGACACCCCGCGAGAATGACGAGGCCCACCGCCGTGGACGCCAGGAGCCGCAAGAACACGAAGCGCACCTCCCGCGTCTTCCACAGCGCCTGCGCGGCGAGCATCACGAAGACCACCAGCAGGCTCGTCGGCAGGTAGGCCTCCGAGAAGTCATCGGCGGCCCCGTCCAACAGGAAGTTGGCCGCGCGCGGGGGCACGAGGGCGATGACCCACGCCGTCACCGCCATCGAGGTCAGCCCGTCGTCGAGCTCGATCGAGGCCTGGCCATCGGCGGCCAGCGAGCGGAGCGCCAGCATTGCCCACAACACGCCGGTGGTGAGCGTGCAGCCCATCAGCAGGGTCACGCCGCCGGGGCCCTGGTCGGTGGTGAAGCGATCGCTGAGCCACGCGAGGTGCAACACGCCCAGCACCACCGCGACGGCCAGGCTCTCGGCGGCCCGCTTGGTCTCTTCGCGCACGGCAGCGCCGTACCACAGTCGGCCTTCGCTCAGAGCCCTTCGACCTGCTCGGGGCGCAGGCGGGCCATCTGCTCCAGCACCCACTGCGCGTGCTCGCGCAGCTTCGCCGACGGGGCGTTCACCTTGCGCGACCTGGGCGCGGGCAGCACGACCACCAGGCGCGCCGCCTCCTCGGGGGTCACCGCCGCGGCCGAGTGGCCGAAGGAGAGCCGGCTCGCCTCCTCGACGCCGTAAACGCCGTTGCCGTACTCGGCGATGTTGAGGTGCACCTCGAGGATGCGCTGCTTGCTCCAGCAGGCCTCGAGCAACACCGTGAAGTACGCCTCGAGCGCCTTGCGCACCACGTTGCGCCCGGGCCAGAGGAAGAGGTTCTTCGCCACCTGCTGGGTGAGCGTGCTGCCGCCGCGCTTCGATTTCCCCTCGAGGTGATCTTCGAGGGCGTCCCTGAGGGCGTCCCAGTCGAAGCCGTGGTGCTCGAGGAAGCGGTGGTCTTCGGCGGCGACGAGCGCGCGCACCAGGTGCACCGAGATGCGCGAACGCGGCACCCAGGTCTGCTTCAAGGCGAAGCCCTTCTCGCTCTTCCCCGCGGCCTCGAGACGCCGCTCGAGCATGAAGGCGGAGGTGAACGGGTCGACCCACCGCATCAGCACCACCGGCACCACGGTGATGAGCAACCACGCCGCGGCGAACCGGAGCAGCCAGCGGCGCACGGCCGACCAGCGTCCACTCGCGGCCTTCGCCTTCACCTTCGGCTTCACGTCACTTTTCGACAGGGCGTCCCGCCGAGTTCCACGCGAGCATGCCGCCGACGAGGTTCATGGCCTTCGAGAAGCCCATGCGGGTCAGCGCCTGCGCCGCGTTGCCCGAGCGCCCCCCGCTCTTGCAGACGAGGAGCAGCGGCTCGTCCTTGTTCCAGGCGATGGCGTTCGCCAGCACGCCCGCGAGCGGCACCAACGTCGCGCCGGCGATGTGGCCGAGCTCCCCGGTGAACTCGTGCCCCTCGCGCACGTCGATGATGCGGTAGCCCTGCGCGGGCAGCGTGACGTCGGGAACCGAGACGTCGAGGTAGCCTGCGGGGTTGGGGCGGGCAGCGTCGAGGAGGGCCATGCGCCTTCACTGCACCCGGCCCGCCCGAAACTCAAGCCGGATGCGCGGACCGGGGGGGCGTTGAATCGCTTCGCGCGGGGCACCGTCTGTTTCAACATGCGACGACTCCTCAGTTTCCTGATGCTCACGCTGCCGTTGATCAGCCTCGCGCAGGACCACCAGGAAGGCCGTGACCGCCGGTGGGACGAGCGCCGCGACGAACGCCGGTATGAGCGACGCCGGTCTGAACGCCGCTTCTCCGAGCGCGACGGGGACCGCCACGAGACGCGGTGGCTGCGCCCGGCACCGCGCGTGGACCTCTTCGCGTTGCAGGCCGCGTGTCAGGGCGCCTTCACGTACAGCACCAACTCCCAGCGGTGCGCGCAGCTCGCGAGCGCCGTCGTCTACGACGCGGTCCCGACGATTCGCGCCTGCCAGGCGGCGCTGTATTACGAGACCGACCGCCTGCGCTGCCTCGAGCACACGCTGTCGGCGCCGGTCGATCTCTCGGCCACCGTCACCGCGTGCGACCAGGCGATGTATTACGACTCCGAGGCGATGGCCTGCGTCGACCTCGCGGTCACCGCCGGGGTCGACCTCGCCGACACCGTCAGGGCCTGTGACGCGGCCATGTATTACGACTCCGACGCCCGTCGCTGCATCGCCCTCGTCGCCACCCAGGCCAGCTGCCACGCATCACTCGCAGCCGAGGTGGTCCGCGCCTGCGACGCCGCCATGTATTACGACTCCGACGCGCAACGCTGCATCGCCAACGCGCTCCCCCTCGGACCCCGCGCGGTGGAGGTGGTGCGGTTCTGCGACCGCACGCGCCCCTACGACCGCCAGGCGCTGGAGTGCCTCGACGCCTTCCGCGGCTGAGAAAGCTTAAGTTCGACAGGGGACGCTCGGGCGCTATGGTGCCCCGGCAATGTCCGATTCCAAGCCGGTAGCGATGCCTCCCCACCTCTGGGAGGCGCTGGAGTTGATGTCGTCGGAGATGGGTGTCCCGTCAGACGCGTTGGTCGCGCAGGCGGTCTTCACCCTCGCCCGTCTCAACGGGTACGTGGTGCCAGGGAAGGCGATGGAGGGTGCAGGCGCGCCAGCCCCGACGCCCGTCCCCGCCGCCGCGGCCCCTTCCCCGCGTGCCGTCGTCGCCGCAGCGGTCCCGGCGCCCGGTCCGCGCGCGCACCCGCCCGGCATCAAGGCCCGCCAGCCTCCTGCGCCGGAGCCAGAGCCGGAACCGGAGCCTGAGCCTGAGCCCGACGCGCCCGGAGAAGACGAGGGCAACCCCTTCGACGAACCCGCCGCCGAGGACAACTACGACGCGCCGGCCGAAGACGAGCCCGCGCCCGAGGAGCCCTACGACGAACCGGAGCCGGAGCCCGCTCCCGCGCCGCCTCCACCCCGCGCGGGTGGCAAGGCCGGCCTCACCCTCTTCGTCGCCGGGCGCGACCCGTTCAAGATGACGGGCGACGTCTTCACCATCGGCCGCGGCAAGTCGTGCGAGTTCGTCATCGACTCGAACAGGGTCAGCCGCGAGCACGTGCGCATCATGCGCGAGGGCCCGGACTTCGTGCTCGAGGACCTCAACTCGTCGAACGGCACCTTCTTCGGGCCGTCGAAAGAGAAGATCAGCAAGCGGAAGATCAAAGACGGCGACGAGTTCACGCTCGGCACCGAGAAGATCAAGTTCCAGATCAGGAAGTGAGGGGGGCGATTCCGCGCGCGGCGCGCCCTTCGGGCGTCTCCAGCCACGCGACGGTGCGCCGCAGCCCCTCGTCGAACGAGACGCGCGAGGCGAAGCCCAGCTCCGCGACCGCGCGATCGATGCCGTAGCACTGGTCCTTCGCGAGAATCTGCACGGCGTGGCGGGTGATCAGCGGCCGCGACCGGGCGCGCGCGAGGCGCCACGCCGCTTCCGAGACCGCGCCCAGGCCCATCGCCAACCAGAACGGCAGGCTGCGCTGCACCCGGGGAAAACCCAGCCCGTCGGCGAGCCGGTCGAGGTACGTGCGCCAGGTCTCGGTGGTGACGTCACGCAGCGTGTACACGCGGCCGATCGCCGCGGGGCGCGTCGCAGCGGCGAGCATCGCGTCGACCAGGTTGTCGACGTAGATCAGCCCGGCGGGCACCTGACCCCCGGCGATGACCAGCATGTCCTTGCCGGCGAGCAGCTTCGCCATCTCTACGCCCCAGTCCTTGCTGCGCGGCCCGTAGACCGTGCCGGGACGGAGCACGGTGAGCGGCAGGCCCGTCTCGGCCGCCACGGCGCGCACCGCTGCCTCGCCTCGGAGTTTGCTGCGGTTGTAGGGGAGCCCCACGTCGCGGGTCGGCCCGTCGTCGGCGCAGGCGAGGGCCGGGTAGCCGTACACGTCGGTGGTGCTGAGGTGGACGAAGCGCGTAACCGATCCGCTCCGGGCGGCGGCCTGGGCGAGGGCGCGCGCCCCCTCGACGTTGACCTGCTCGAACTCGCTGAGGGCCGCCCAGTCGGTCGCGAGGCCGGCGCAGTGGTACACGACGTCGATCTCCGCGACGGCGCGCGCGAGGCTCGCCGGGTCGGTGAGGTCACCCAGGCTGACCTCCGCGCCGAGGGCCAGCAGGCGTCGGGCCGCGTCAGGCCGCCGCACCAGCATCCGCACGGTGTCACCCTGCTCGAGCAATCGCTCGGTGAGCCGGCCTCCGATGAACCCCGTCGCCCCGGTCACCAACACGCGCATGGGTCGCACGATCGAGGGGACGGGGATCTGTGTCGAGAGCGAAGTGTCGGGGCCGGCGACGCGCCGTTTCGTGCTCAGGCTCGGACGGGCTCCGGGCGACCCGAGCCTGCGTGAGGTTCGCTCGAGGGGGCGGTGTCGAGGTTATCGCTTCACCGGTGACGCCGACGCGTCCGATCCACCGCGGCGGAAGCCGGCCCGCGAGAGGCGATCGGCGACCATCGCGAGCTCCAGCTCGGTGATCAGCCCGACGAACACGCCCTCGTGCACCACCGCGACGAAGGGCTCGCCGCTCTCGTTCATCTTGAAGCGCGCCGCCTCGAGCGGCTCGTGACCCTCGATGACCGGCACGCGCTTCCGGGTGATGCCCGCGACGTAGCCGTAGGCGCCTTCCTGGCTCGCGGCCCGCAGCAGGTCGGCGCGGGTCACCACGCCGATGAAGCGACCGAAGTGCTCTACCGCGAAGGCGTCCCAGTGGGTCATGGTCAGCGTGGCGATCGCTTCGCCCAGCGTGGTAGCCGGCGTGAAGCGCGTGGCATACGGGTTGACCGCGTCGGCCGCCCGCACCCCATCGAGCACGCGGGCGAGCTTCTGTTCGCGCACCTCCTGCCCGGCCCCGAAGAAGACGAACACCGCGATGAGCGTCAGCGTCGGCTGGCGCGCGAAGAGCCCCAGCGAGAAGAGCGCCACCGCGAGGAACCGCGCCACGAGGGCCGCGACCGTGGTCGCCTTCTCTGGGCCGAGGACGACCGAGAGCATCGCGCGCAACACGCGGCCGCCGTCCATCGGTAGCGCGGGGATCATGTTGAAGATCGCCAGCACGCCGTTCGAGAGCACGAGCATCGCGAACAACGTCACCACCGTGGGGTCCTCGTGGCGCGCGTTGCTGAGCGCGTCGCCGAGGGGTCCGACTCCGAAGAGCCACGCACCGAGCGCGCCGAGCACGACCACCAGCACCACGTTCACCGCCGGCCCGGCGATGGCGATGAGGAACTCCTGCACCGGCGTCTTCGGCCGCTTGCCCAGCCGCGCCACGCCGCCGATGGGGTACAGCGTGATGTCCTTCACCGGGATGCCGAAGGCCTTCGCCACCAGCGAGTGTCCCAGCTCGTGCAGCGTCACCGAGGCGAAGGTGAGCACGGTGAGCACCGCGCCGAACAACGCGCCCTCCACGCCGAAGTCGCCCCACTGGGACGCGCCCAGCACGAGCACCAGCAGGAAGCTGAGGTGAATGTTGATGTCGATGCCCGCGACCCGGGCCAGCCGCCAGCTCCACATGGGACAGACTTAACCACCGGAGGGCCGCTCGTCATTCCACCTCCCCGAACTCAGGGGAGCGGGGCCACGACATACAGCTCGAAGGTGCCGCCAGCCACGTCGGGGCCGTGCACCCGAATGGCGACGTGGCGGCCGTCGGGAGACACACCCCACAGCTCGGCGACGTCGCTCTTCTCGTAAGGGGCGAGGCCGAGGTCGACCGGCACCCGTCTCTCGCCGCGCCCGAGGGTGAGCTTTGGCGGGCTGAGCGTGAGCGCCGCTACGACCGTGACGTCGTCGGGAGCGGGGGTGCGTTTGCCCGAGAAGTCCTTCAGTCGCTTGCGTGCCTTTCGCTCGCTCACCGCATCACCCATCATCAGCAGCGAGAGCTCGGGCGCGCCCTTGCCCACCGTCGCGATCTTCACGAACTGGCTCCGCATGCCCTTCGTGGCCCCGGGCGCGACCCACGCGAAGCGCGTGCCGTCGGCGGAGAAGCCGACGAAGCCGACCAGCGGCTTCTGATCAGCCGCGAGCAGCGAGAGGAGCACCAGGGCGACCATGGCTTCAGCCTTCCACGGCGCCGCGGAGCGCGGCCGGTTCCTCTGCACGCACGACCCCGAGAGTACGTGCAGGCGCTTCTTGGGTGAGTAAGACGGGACGCATCGACCTCTCAGGCCGGGCCAGCGCGCGTTTCAGTCGGCCTTCCGGGCAGAGAAGCGCCGCATCGTGCCGTCGCTGCGCCGCCCTTCTTCTTCGATG
>JBBRUE010000191.1:0-9541 GCA_038248085.1 Myxococcales bacterium
CGCCTTGCAGAAGGAGCGCGCCGACGTGCGCAAGGGCTGGAACCTGGTGCCGGTGGTGGTGGCGGTGGTCGATCTCTCCGAGGGCACGGTGGTGACCCTCGAGCACCTCTCACAGCGCAGCGTGCCTGAGCAGTTCGTCACCTCGTCGGCGATCACCCACGACTCGGCCAGCATGGTGGTGGGACAGAAGGTGCAGGTGGCGGTGGCCGCCGGCGACCCGCTGCTGTGGAACCAGTTCGAGACCACCCGCACCGCCGAGCGCCTCGCGAGCCGGATCATGAAGCGGGCGCGCGCCGTGGCCGTCGAGGTCAAGGGCACCACCGGCGTCGGCGGGTGGATCCGGCCCAACGATCACGTCGACATCATCGGCAGCTTCAAGGACCCGCTGAGCAACGAACAGGTCGCGGTGACCCTGATGCAGAACGTGGTGGTGCTCACCACCGGGAAGATCAGCGGCCAGACCAACGTGAACCTGCTCGCCGCCGAGCAGCGCGCCTACGGCAACGTCTCGTTGATGGTGCTGCCCGAGGAGGCCGAGCTGCTCGCCCTCGCCCAGCAACTGGGCGCTCTGACCTTCACGCTGCGCAACGAAGACGACCTCGACCAGGTCGAAGAGCGCGGCCGGGCCACCATCAACACCCTGCTGTCGGGCGAGCGCAGCAAGGTGCTGCAGCAGAAGCGGTTCAACACCATCCAGGTCATCCGCGGCAGCTCCACGACTTCCCCGCTGCTCAAGAAGTAGGCCGGTTTGAACATGACGTGAAATGACGCTGGCGGCGTGCTCGCCCACGCGCTGGTCGACCTGATGGGGGAGGGCGTCGATCTCGCGCTGCGCGTCGACCGGCCCGGAGGCGACTCCTTCGTCGCTCGCAAGCCGGCGTGTCGCGGCCCCTCAAGCCGCTGCCTCCGCGCGTCACTGCACTGCGGAGCTTCCTGCTCGAGGCGCTGCTGCGCTGAGCTGGGGGCGACTTCGAAATGCAGCAGCTTGGCGGCGCGTTAACGCTTTTCGCAGCGGTGGCTCCTTCTCGACATGCTCAAGGGAAAGACGCCGCTGATCATCGGGGTGGTGCTCGGGCTCGCGGCCTTCGTCATCGGCTGGTCCGGCTTGCAGAAGCAGCGCCACGACCTCCGCGTGGGGTGGAACCTGCTGCCGGTGGTGGTGGCGGCCGTCGACGTCTCGGAGGGCACGGTGGTCACCATCGACATGATCAGCCAGCGCTCGATCCCCGAGCAGTTCATCACCTCGTCGGTGATCAAGCCCGACTCGGCCAGCTACGTGGTGGGCCAGAAGGTGATGGTCTCGCTCCAGGCGGGTGACCCGTTGCTGTGGAGCCAGTTCGAGACCACCCGCGCCACCGAGCGGCTCACCGGCAAGGTGCTCAAGCGCATGCGCGCCATCACCATCGAGGCCCGCGCCACCAACGCGGTGGGCGGCTGGGTGCGGCCCAATGATCACATCGACGTCATCGGTACCTTCAAGGACCCCGACAGCAACCAGCAGGTCGCGCTCACGTTGCTGCAGAACGTGGTGGTGCTCGCCACCGGCAAGCTCACCGGAAACACCAACCTCAACCTCATTCCCGAGGCGGAGCGCAGCTACGGCAACGTCACCCTGATGGTGGTGCCCGAAGAAGGCGAGATCCTCACCCTCGCCCAGGAGATGGGCAACCTCACCCTCGCGCTGCGCAACGACGACGATCTCGACACCATCAACAACCGCGCGCCGACCACCGTGCGCACCCTGTTCGACGGCGAGCGCATCGCCATCCACCAGAAGACGCGCGCGGCCCTCATCGAGTTCATCCGCGGCGGCAACGGGTCGAAGGACAGCCGATGAGCCTGCTCGCGCTGCTGTTGGGGAGCGGGTCGATCGCCGCGCTCACCGTCGCGCTGTGGCCCGGCCCTTCGGGGGCGGGCGCCGCGCCGCTGCCGTTCGTCGAGGAACCGGGAGTCCCCCGCACGCTCCACTGATGCCCCGGATTCGTGCGACGCGCGGCGCTCGAGCTGCGGTGACCGGAAAGCCTTGAGCGGGCCCCGTCGTGGATCGCTACACTCGACCCCCGGCATTCACCGAGGGCCTCGCCGTGTCTGAGATCTCCTGTCGCGCGTTCTCGTTCTTCACCGCCGCCGACAAGGCCGGGGTGATCTCGCTCGAGGCGCTGCTCCACGACTTCCCCGTCGCGCGTGCCGACCTCGAGCGTCCCCAGCACCGGGTGCCGTGGGACCAGTGGGTGGTGCTGTGCGATCGTTTCGCCGCTGCGCTGGGCTCGGAAGATCGGCTGCTCGAGACCGGAGCCTTCGTCCTCAGTGACGGGTTCGAGGGGGCCCTCGGCGCCGCGGTGGGCGTGGTCACCGGCGCGCGGCAGCTCTTCGAGGTCGGGGCCCGATGGGTCGGGCCTTCGCTCTACCGCAGCGTGAAGTTCTCCTGCGAGGTGCAGGCCGACCAGACCTTGCGCTTCTCGGCGGAGCTGTTGCCGGGCTTCCGCGGGTGCCGCGCCTGGTTCCTCATGCTCGAAGCGGCGTTGGTGAAGGTGCCCGGGTTCGCGAACCTCCCGGACGCCCTCGTCGAGCGCAGCTCGCTCTCGGCCACGGCCGCCGAATGGCGCATCACCCCGCCCCCGAGCGCGACCCTGGGCTCGTTCTTCCGCCGGGCGATCGGCGCCCTCCGCGCGCCCGAGGCGATCTTCAACGAGCTCTTCGAGCAGCAGGTGCAGCTCAACACCGCCTTCGAAGACATGCGCCGCTCGACGCGCGCCTTCCGCAACACGCTCGAGGCGCTCCCGTTCCTCGTCGCGGTGCACGACGACGCGCGGCTCCTCTACGCCAACCCCGCCTTCGCGCACTTCTTCGGGCGCTCCGCGGTCGACCTGGTCGGCGTGGAGTTGGTCTCGTTGTTCCCCGCCAGCGAGCGGCCGGTGGTCGGTCGGCCGGGCACCTCGGCGCCGGTGCGCGTGCACCTGGCCCGGGGCCCCGAGTCGCTCGAGCTCGAGGTGCGCGGCTTCGGGGGCGTGGAGTTCGGTGGCCGCGCAGCGACGTTGTTCTTCGCTCGCGATCTCACCGTGGAACGCCGCGCCGAGGAGCGGGTGGCCCGCAGCGAAGCGACGGTCGCCGCCCTGCTCGATTCTTTTCCCGATCTCGTGCTGCGCTTCGACCGCCAGCTGGCGCTCCTGTCGGTGCACGGCGGCACCGCGTTGAGCGAGACGCCGGTCTTCACCCGGGCCATCGGCGCCTCGGCGCGAGAGCTCGCCTCGGTGGCGCCGTGGTTCGAGTCGCACATGGTCCGCGAGGGGCTCGCCGACCTCGAGGCCGTGCTCCGCACCCGACAGCCGCGCTCGCAGAGCTGGTCGTCGCCCACGCCGGGGGGCACCACCCGTGAGCTGCTGGTGCGGTTCCTCCCCCTGGCCGACGAGGCGATCGTCATCGTCCACGACCAGACCGAGCGCAAAGACGTCGAGCGCCGCCTGGAGATCGCCGAGCGCATGGCCTCGCTGGGCAGCCTCGCCGCCGGCGTGGCGCACGAGATCAACAACCCGCTCACCTGGGTGTTGAACAACCTCGACGCCATCGAGGCCCAGCTCGCCGTCGGCGCCCCGCGGGAGGCGGTGCTCGAGCTGGTGAGCGAGGTGCGTGACGGGGCGGTGCGCATTCGCGACACCGTCGGCCGCATGCGCGAGTTCAGCCGCGTCCAGAAGGGCTCGAAGTCGCGGGTCGACCTGCGGCCGGTGATCGAGCGCGCGGCGCGCATGACCCACCACGAGCTGCGCCACTGCGCACGCCTCGAGTTGGAGCTCGAGGCGGTCTCGCCGGTGCTCGCCGACGAGGCCGAGCTGGGCCAGGTGTTCGTCAACCTGCTGCTCAACGCCGCCCAGGCCATGCCCCCGGGGGCCAGCCCCGAGACCCACGCGGTGCGCGTCGGTCTCCGTGAGCACCTCGGCGTGGTGATCGTCACCGTGATGGACAGCGGCGCCGGCATCGCGCCCGAGGCGAAGGGGCGCATCTTCGACCCGTTCTTCACCACCCGGCAGCAGGGGTCGGGTACCGGCCTGGGCCTGGCGATCACCCACCGGATCCTCGATGCGCACGGCGGCGCGATCACCTTCGAGAGCGAGCCGGGACGAACGGTGTTCACCGTGCGGCTCCCCGCAGCGGTGGCGGCGGATGCGCCGGTCATCGCCGCGAAGGCGCCGGTCGTGCCGGGGCTCGCGCGCCAGGCGCGGGTGCTGGTCATCGACGACGAGGTGCTGGTGGGCCGCTCGATCCGCCGCGTGCTGCGCGACCACGACGTCGCGTTGGCGGCCAGCGCCGATGAGGGCTTCGCGTGGCTGGCGAGGGAGCCGCTGCCCGACCTCGTGCTCTGCGACCTGATGATGCCCGGGCGCACGGGCATGGAGCTCTACGAGCAGCTCGCCGCGGAGCGCCCCGAGGTGCTCTCGCGCCTGGTGTTCATGACCGGCGGCACCTTCACCCCGCTGGCCGAGCAGTTCCTCGCCCGCCACGAGGTGCGGGTGCTGCCCAAGCCCTTCGAAGCCGACGCCCTCAAGGCGCTCGTCACCGGCGCACGGGAGTCATGACCATGGAAAGCCGACGACTGGGGCGAACCGACGCGGTGCTCTCGCCCATCGGGTTGGGCTGCTGGCAGTTCTCCGATGGCTTCGGGTTGGTGGGCGGCTTCTGGCCGGCGCTCCCGCAGGCCACGGTGAACGAGATCGTCGCCCGCTCGCTGGCCGGGGGCATCACCTGGTTCGACACCGCCGAGGCCTACGGCAAGGGGCGCTCGGAGCAGGCGCTCGTCCGGGGCCTCGAAGCGGCGGGGAAGAAGCCGGGCGAGGTCTTCGTCGCCACCAAGTGGATGCCCGCCGGCCGCTTGGCGGGGTCCGTCAAGTCGACCAACAGCGAGCGCCACGCGAAGCTCGCCCCCTTACCCCACGATCTCCACCAGGTGCACCAGCCGCTGGGCTTCTCGTCGGTCGAGGCCGAGATGGACGCGCTCGCCGACCTGGTCGCCGAGAAGAAGATCCGCTTCGTCGGGGTGAGCAACTTCGGCGAGGCGAGGCTGCGCCGGGCCCACGCGGCGCTCGCGAAGCGTGGGCTGGTGCTGGCGTCCAACCAGGTGAAGTACAGCCTGCTCGACCGCCGCATCGAGACCAACGGCGTGCTCGCGGCCGCGAAGGAGCTCGGGGTCACCGTCATCGCCTACTCGCCGCTGGAGCAGGGCCTGTTGTCGGGCAAGTTCCACCGCGACCCGTCGCTCATCAAGCGCGCCCCGGGCCCTCGGCGGTGGATGCCGGGCTTCCGGCCGTCCGGCCTCGCGCGCAGCCGCCCGCTCATCGACGCCCTCGAGGAGATCGCCCGGGCTCACGGCGCGACGTCCTCGCAGGTGGCCCTGGCGTGGCTGCTGACCTTCCACGGCGAGACGGTGGTCGCCATTCCCGGCGCGACGAAGACCTCGCACGTCGACGAGAACGTCGGCGCGATGCGGCTGGTGCTCGGCAAGGCCGAGCTCGAGCGCCTCGACGCGCTGTCGCGGCGGCCCTGAGCGGGGTCAGGGCTCGGCAGAGTTGGCCGGCGCGGCGTGGCCCGTCACCAGCACCAGCGTCTCGTCGTTGATCACCACGCTGGCCCTGGCGCGGAGCCCGGCGACGTAGGCGCGCTGGGCGTCGGCGCGCAGCGTCGAGAGCAGCCGCTCCTCGATGAGCCCGCGCACCTCGGTCAGCTCGCGCTTGCGGACGGGCTTCTTCTCGGTGACCCGGAAGAGGTGGAAGCCGTACTCGGTGCTCACCACCTCGCTGGTGCCCCCCACGCTCAGCTTGAAGACCACCTCGTCGAAGGCCGGCGGCATGGTGCCCCGGGCGAAGAAGCCGAGGTCGCCGCCCACGCGCGCGTCGGGCGAGAGCGAGTAGCGCCGCGCGAGGTCCTGGAACTTCTTGCCCTGCCACAATTGCTGCTGCACGCGCTTGGCCTCGTCGAGGCCCTTCACCACGATCTGCTGCGCGTGCACCTGCTCGGGCTCGGTGAAGTCGGCCACGTGCTCTTCGTAGGCCTGGCGGATCTGCTCTTCGCTGACCGCCACCCGCGCGTGCACCTCCTGGGTCAGCAGCTTCTCGATGGTGAGCTGCTCGCGGGTGCTGCGGGTCATCGCCGCGCGCGAGGTCTGGCTCTTGGCCAGCGCCTCGTCGAAGGTGCCCGCGGGGTACTCGGAGCTCAGCGCCAGCACCCGGCGATCGACCTCCTCGGTGGTCACCGTCACCCCGGCGGTGCGGGCGGCCTGGAGCAGCAGCGCCCGCTCGATGAGCGTGGTGAGCAGCGCCTGCTTGTACGGCTCGACCTGTTCCGCGGTGCGCGGGCCGTTGCCTTCCATCGCCTGGGCCTCGCGGGCCAGCAGCCGCTCGAAGTCCACCCGCGAGATCACCTCGCCGTTCACCGTGGCGATGATGGTCGGGTCCTGCTTCGGCTTCTGCTGCTGCGGGCAGCCCGCGACGGCGAAGCAGGCGGCGAGGAGTGCGAGGCGGGCCATCACGCGAACCGGGAGTAGCACGGGCGCGCCTACTTCGTCGCCGGCGGCGCGGGAATGAAGCCCGGCGCGGGAGCAGTCGGCGTCGCCGCCGGGGCCTTCGGGTCGATCACCATTGCCGCCAGTGACGACTCGTTGACCTCGAAGCGGGCGTCCTTCTTGAGGCGATCCATCAGCGCGCGAAAGCGTTCCTGCTTCGACTCGTTGGCCAACAGCTGGGTGATGCTCGGCTTCGCCTGCTCCACCGAGAGGTTCAAGGCGAGCTGGCGGCCCTGCAGCTTGACGATGTGCAGCGCGGTGGGCGTCTCGACCAGGGTCTCGGCCACGTCGCCCACCTTCACCAGCTTCGCGGCGGCCAGGGCGAGCTCGGCGCCGTACTGGGCGGTCAGCTCGTCGTCCGAGAGGAAGCGGAGGTCGCCGTCGAGCTCGCGGGTGCGCTCGTCTTCGCTGTGGGTGCGGGCCAGCCGGCCGAAGCCCGCGGCGTCGAGCGGGGCGAGCGCCTTCACCTCGGCGAAGACCTGCTCGGCCCTGGCGCGGTTCTCCTTCTTGAAGGCGACGTGTGCCAGCCGCGTCATCGCCGGCTTCACGTAGTCGGACTTGTGTGCTTCGTACCAGGCGGCCACCTGCGCGTCGGTGACGCCGCCGCTGCCTTCCTCGAGCTCCTTCTTGAGCAGCTGCTGCACCATCACCCGCCGCGCGGCCTCGACCACCTCGGGGTCGTTCTGCAGGCCACGGCGCACCGCCTCCTGGGCGAGCAGCTCGAAGCGCACCACCCCGTCGACGTAATCGCGGCGCTGCTCCACCGTCTGGAAGCGGGCGCGGGCGTAGGGGTTCATCTCGGCGAAGCGCTGCGCGAGCTCGGCGTCAGACAGCTGCTGGCCGCCGAACTTCGCGACCCAGCTGCCCCCGGTGACGCCCGCGGGAGGCGTGCGCCGGAAGTCCATCTTCGCGACGCCGGGCGGGTCGTCACAGGCCGTCAGCGCCACGAGCGAAAGACAGAGCAGTCGGTGCATGGGGCGCTGCTACACCCTCGCGCGGGGCAATTGAACCTCTTCAGCCCGACAGCTCGCGCGTCAGCAGCTCGAAGAGGGGCTGGGCGAGCTGGTGGCGCACGCGGAAGCTGTTGAGCGCGCCGCCGAGCCGGCTACCGGAAGGGCGGGCCTCGCCGGTGTGCGAGGCGAAGGCGAAGGCGAGCACCACGGCCTTGATCACCGGCTTGTCGGGCATGCGCGCAGGGAAGGCGTGCAGGGCCTCGACGAAGGGGTCGGCCTCGGTGCCGAAGCCGACGCGCTCCTGCAGGTCTGCCAGCCGGGGGACGTCGTACGGGAGCCGGTTGTCGGCCAGGGCGCCCGCCACCATCGCCTGCGCCGCGAGGCGGGCGAGGGCGAGCTCGGCGGTGGACACGCTCAGGCGGCTGGCGAGCCCCACCGCGAGCCCGACGATCTGCAGAGCCTGGGCTCCGCGTGCGCCCTGGAGCGTGAGCAGCGTTTCCACCAGCCGGGACGGCAGCTCGGAGGCGCTGGGCGGAGCGTTCGCCGGCGCGGGCGACGACGCCAGCAGCGCGAGGGGATCGTACTGCGCGCCGTCGCGCTCCAACTGCAGGTCGCCGGCCCAGGCGTTGGTGGCGCCGGGGTAGAGGCGGGCGCGAGCGTCGGCCAGCGCGCGTTCCCCGGCCCGGAAGGCGATGAGGCTGCGCGTGCCCAGGGCGGCCTTGAGCTGCGCGACGGCTTGCGCATCCATCGGGTCGGCCATGGCCACCATGAGCTGCGTGCCTCCCTTGAGGCCGAGGGGCACCGCCCGGGTGGCGCGCGAGAGCTCGACGGGCAGCAGCGCGATGGCCTCAACACCCGGGGTGGCCTCGGCCAGCTTCTTCGCGCTCACCGAGGGGGTGTGGGTGAGCTCCGCGAGCGTGGAGATCAGCGCGTCTTCGTCGGCGCCCTGCGACGTGAGCACCGCGACGATCGACTGGCCGGTGTGGGCCGCCTGGTCCTTCGCGGCGTCGACCTGCTGGCGCGTCAGCAGGCCCTTCTCGACGAGCACGGTGGCGGCCTGCAGCTCGGGGGGGAGCGTCTGGGCCACCGGCGGCACGTCGATGCGCACGGCCGCCAGCTCGTCGCGCGTCATCTTCTTGGTCGAGATGCGGGCCACCACCGCGCCCGGCGGGGGGGTCACTGCGGGCCGGCGCGTCGGCGGGGAGATCGACGCGGAGCCGAGGGCCGGCGTCACCGGGGTGAGCACCAGCTCCTGGCCGCCGATGCCGGGGCCGAACCAGGGGGTGCGGCCCTGCGCGGCGCGCGCGAAGAGACGGGCGATGTCGGTGTCCGAGCTGGCCCAGCCGTTCTGCGTGACGGCCTGCTCGAGGATCACGCCGACCTCTTCGACCGAGGGGCGCGCCGCGGGGTCGACGGAGAGCATGGTGACCAGGAGCGTGAGCCACGGCTCGGGCACCTGCTTGACCTTGTCGCGCGTCAGCCCGCCCCAGCTCGAGGCGGCCAGGCAGAGGTGCGCCGGCGAGGGTCCGCTCCAGAGGGGGCGGCCGATGGCGAGCTCGTAGAGCAGCAGGCCAAGGCGGAACACGTCGGACGCCGGCGTCGCCTCGCCCGTCACCTGCTCGGGCGCCAGGGCGTTGAGCTCGCTGCGAAACGGGCCGAGGTCACCCTGGGCGCCGAGCGTCGCGGCCACGCCCGCGTCGTGCAGCTGCACCTCGCCCCGCGCGGTGATGAAGATGGTGGAAGGGCAGATGTCGCCGTGCACCAGGCCCTGGCGGTGCAGCAGCTCGAGGCCCTGTGCCACCCGGGCCACCACGGCCAGCCCCTCGTTCGGCGCGATGAAGCCCGAGGCGCGGGCCAGCGTGGTCATCACCCACCGCAACGACTCGCCTTCGCAGCCCTCCGTGACGATCCACAACCCGTCCCCGCCGGTGCCGATCTCCAGCACGCCGGGAATCGAAGGGGCGCGCAGCCCCCCCAGCACCGCCTGCAGCCGTTCCGCCAGGCCTTCGCGGGGCTGGATCACCTGCTTGACCAGCAC
>JBBRUE010000192.1:0-9535 GCA_038248085.1 Myxococcales bacterium
GTGACCCGACCGAGCTCGACACCATCGACATGCTCGCCTCGAAGCTCAACGCGCGGGTGCAGATGGTCGTCTCTCCCGAGAGCGAGATCCGCTCGGCGATCTCCAAGCACTACCGCGGGGAAGACGTGCCGGCGACCCGGCGCGCGAGCAACAAGGCCCGCGACGCCCACATCGCGGCGACCTCCGGTGAGCTCTTCGACCTCGACACCTCGGCCCCGCCGCGGCCCAGCCAGCCGCACAACCCGGCCCAGGCGTGGATGAACAAGCCGCCGTCGGCGAACACCATGCTCGACGAGTTCCTCGACGAGGGCGAGGACGACTCGGACGGCTTCAGCCCCGAAGAGGTGCAGCGCATCGAGTCTGCCCACGCGAACCAGCAAAAGGCGGCGGCGATCTTGAAGGCGCTGCAGTCGCTGCTCACCGAGAAGGGCTACCTGCGCTGACGCCTGGTGAACCTTCGCCCGGCGCGCGCTGCTCCAACGCGCCAGGAGGCTTCACCATGCTTCGATCCGCTCTCGTTGCCGCCGCAATTCTTGCGTTCCCCGCCTTCGCTGAAGACGCCTGCCCGTGCGGCATGGGCGCCGCCGAGTGCGCGAAGCCGGGCTGTACCTGTGGCTCCGGTCAGTGCGCCTTGCACCAGGGAATGAAGATGGGCCCCGGCATGGGGAAGATGCACGGCATGCCGGTGTTCGACCCGAAGACCGTCGCCACCTTCACCGCCACGGTCGTCGACGTCGAGCGGGAGACGCACGGCAAGGGCATGGTCGGCGTGCACCTCAAGGTGAAGAGTGGTGCAGAGCTGATCGTCGTGCACCTCGGGCCGGCCGACTTCGTCGACCCGAAGGCGACCTTCGCGAAGGGCGACCAGGTCGAGGTCACCGGCTCGCGGATCATGTTCAAGGACGTCGCGACCGTGCTGGCCACCAAGGTCGCGCGCGGCGCGGTGGTGATCGAGCCCCGCGCCGCGGACGGCACCCCGAACTTCAAGATGCCCCGCGGGTAGGTCGCTTCCCTCTCCCCCGTTGGGAGAGGGAGGGCGGGGGCTCAGGTCTCGTCGTCGGGGGTCGGATCTTCCGGCTCGGCGGCTGCTGCAGCCGGCGCGGGAGGCGGGGTCACGGGAGCCGCGGCCACTTCGCCGTTCTCCTCCACCACCGTCTCGTCCTTCGGGAGGTGCGAGATGCCGACGACCTTCTCCTTCTCGTCGTCGAGGGTGATCAACCGCACGCCCTGGGTGTTGCGGCCGATGACGGAGATCTCCTTCACCCCCATGCGGATCAGCACGCCCCCGCTGGTGACGAGCATCACCTCGTCGTCTTCCTTCACCTGCACCGCACCGACCACCCGCCCGTTCCGCTCGGTGGTCTTGATGTCGATGATGCCCTTGCCGCCGCGGCCCTGCACCCGGTACTCCTCCTCGACCGTGCGCTTGCCGTAGCCGTTCTCGGTGACGGTGAGCAGCATGGTGTCCTTCTCCACGACCTCGGCCGACACCACCCCGTCGCCTTCCTCGAGGGTGATGCCCTTCACGCCGAACGCGGCGCGGCCCATCGAGCGGACCTCGGTCTCGTTGAAGCGGATGGACATGCCCTGGGCGGTGCTGATCAACACGTCCTTGGTGCCGTCGGTGATCTTCACCGACACCAGCGCATCACCGTCGTCGATGCCCAGCGCCCGCAGGCCCGAGGCCCGCACGTTCTCGAAGGCGCTCAAATCGGTGCGCTTGACCACGCCGGCGCGGGTGACGAAGAGCACGAACTTGTTGGGGTCGAAGTCGCGGGTGACGAGCACCTGCGCGAGCTTCTCGCCTTCCTGGAACTGCACCAGGTTGACGATCGGCTTGCCCTTGCCGGTGCGCGTGCCCAGCGGCACCTCATGCACCTTGAGCCAGTACAGCTGGCCGCGGGTGGTGATCGGCATCAGGTAGGCGTGGGTGCTGGCCACGAAGAAGTCGGTGACGAAGTCTTCTTCCTTGGTGGTCGCGCCGGTCTTGCCGCGGCCGCCGCGCCGCTGCGCGCGGTACTCGCTGACCGGGGTGCGCTTCACGTAGCCGGCGTGGCTGAGCGTGACCACCATGTCTTCGTCGGCGATGAGGTCCTCGGTGGACATCTCGCCCACCTCGCCGATGATCTCGGTGCGGCGCGGGTCGGCGAAGCGATCGCGCACGTCCTTGAGCTCGGTCTTGATCACCCGCAGCAGCGACGACTCGTTGCCGAGAATGTCTTCCAGCTTGGCGATCTCGCGGGCGAGCGCGCACAGCTCGAGGAACAACTCTTCCTGCTGGAGCCCGGTCAGGCGCTGCAGCCGCATCTCGAGAATGCTGCGGGCCTGCTCTTCGCTGAAGCCGGGGTCGTACGGCCGGGTGATGCCGCGGTACGCCGGCTCGGTCGACTGCGCGCGGGCCACCAGCGCGTCCATCGACTTCTTCGCCGAGAGGAAGTCGACCTTCGGCAGGTGCTTGAACGACGCCGCCTCGTAGAGCGCCGGCGAGATGATGTTCATCAGCGCCCAGCGGGCCTCGTCGGGGTCCTTCGAGGCGCGGATGGTGGCGATGATGTGGTCGAGGAAGTCCTTCCCGCTCGTGGCGACGAGCAGGCCCTCGACGATGTGCATCCGGTCCTTCGCCTTCTTGAGCTCGAAGCGGCTGCGCCGGGTGATGACCTCGCGGCGGTGGATGATGAACTTCTCGAGGATCTCCTTGAGCGCCATCGTGCGCGGCTGGCCCTGGTCGATGGCCAGCATCTGGATGCCGTAGCTGATCTGCAGCGAGCTGTTCTGGAACAGGTTGTTGCGGACGATGTCGATGATCGCGTCGCGCTTGAGCTCGATCACCACCCGCACGCCCTGCAGCGACGACTCGTCGCGGATGTCGCTGATGCCTTCCACGCGCTTCTCGCGCACGAGGTCGGCGATCTGCTTCACCAGGACCTCCTTCTTCAGCTGGAAGGGGATCTCCGTGATGATGATGCTCTCGCGGCCCGACTTCTTGTCGGTCTCGACCTCGACCCGCGCGCGAATGGTGATCGACCCGCGGCCCGTCTCGTAGGCCCGGCGAATGCCCTCGCGCCCCGCGATGATGCCCGCGGTGGGGAAGTCGGGGCCCTGGACGAAGCGCATCAGCTCCATCGAGGTGGCCTTGGGCTGATCGACGAGGTGCATCGTGGCGTCGATGATCTCCCCCAGGTTGTGCGGGGGGATCTTGGTCGCCATGCCCACCGCGATGCCGTCGCTCCCGTTGACCAGCAGGTTGGGGAAGCGCGCCGGCATGACCAGCGGCTCTTTGAGCGAGTTGTCGTAGTTGGGGCCGAAGTCGACGGTGTCCTTGTCGAGGTCCGCGAGCATCTCGTCCGTCAGACGCTCCATGCGAATTTCGGTGTAACGCATGGCGGCTGGTGAATCGCCGTCGAGCGAACCGAAGTTGCCCTGGCCGTCGATGAGCGGGCTGCGCATCGACCACGGCTGCGCCATGCGGACGATCGCGTCGTAGACCGACTGGTCGCCGTGCGGGTGGTACTTACCGATGACGTCGCCGACGATGCGCGCCGACTTCTTGTACGGCCGGTTGTAGGTGTTCGAGAGATCCTGCATCGCGTACAGCACGCGGCGGTGCACCGGCTTGAGGCCGTCGCGCACGTCGGGCAACGCGCGCCCGACGATCACGCTCATCGAGTACGCGAGGTAGCTGTTGCGCATCTCCTCTTCGATGGAGACCTGCACCAACGAACCGATGTTCGAAGGCGGCGGAAGAGGGGCAGCGGGAGGCGCCGGCGGGTCTTTGATCTCGTCTGACATTGCGGGGGTTGACGTACCCCCAACGGCCCCGCAAAACAACGTCGGAAACAGGCCTGTAGCGACCGATTTCCCCGGTTATTTCAAGACTTTGGAGGCCCATTCGGGGACCCCTGCGCCCGCAACGAAACAGCCCACGCGGGAGGGCGTGGGCTGCGCGCGGCGACGCGCCTGGAAGCAGGTCACGTGAAGGCGAGCTCGAGCTTCTGCAGCACCTTCTCTTCGGCGTGCGAGACGCGGAAGGCGAGGCCCATGAAGCCGCCTGAAGCCTCGGCCACCACGCGCGCGCGATCGAGCACGGTCGTCTTGAGCATCGCCTTGTCGTCAGGCTTCATCTGCGCGACGAGGGCCTTCACGTACTCGGACCACAGCGCGTGCCAGCTCAACTCCGGCTTCTCGTCGAGCCACTTGGTGAGGTACCCGTAGGCGGGGCTCTCCTGGTCGAGGCCGATGGTCTTCGCCAGGCCGAGGATGACCTCGCGCTCCTTGGCGCCGATGACCCCGTCCGCCCAGGCCACCTCGATGATCGGGTACAGCGACATCACCAGCGTCGCCGCGCCGCCCATCTTCATGCTCGAGAGCGCCTCGAGCACCTGCTCGTTGACGATGCCCGTCATGTGCTTGAGCTCTTCGCGCGAGTGCTGCTTCTCGGCGGCGTCCTTCATCTTCTGTACGAGCTTGGCGTCGTGCTGGAGGAAGAACTGATCCTCGAGGGCTTTGCGGCGATCTTCGAACGAGTCTGACATGGCTCGTGTTTGCCAGCGCCGGGCAGCGACTTCAACCGCCTTCGTCGCTTCAGCGTCGCGAGGCGCGGGCCTTCACGTCGATCGTCGACGCGCTGAGCCAGTAGCGGAGGTCCTCGGTGAGGCCCCCCTTGTCCACCGCGGTGTCGGGCGAAGTGGGGATGCCGAGGACGAGCTTGGGGCGCTCCTCGCGCTCGCGGAGCACCCGCACCACGCCGCGCTGGGTGGCGGGCGGCAGGGCCGTCACGTCGGGCACGTAGACCACCGCGCGGGGGTTTCCGAGGGCGCGCTCCACGGCCCCGGCGTCCTTCGCCTCGATGAAGCCGGCGCCCTCGAACTCCTGGCTGGCGGCCATCGCAAAGGCCCGGCGATCGGCCTCGGTGCCGCCGTACACCAGGGCGGACACCCGATTCTTCTTCAACGCGTCGAGAGACCAGGTCACGGCGACTCCTTCATCGGGGAACCATCCACCATCAGAAACGGTGCTGGGCGGCGAGCGCCTCATCGAGCTGAGGGGTGACGCGGAAGAGCGCCACCGGGTGCGTCTTGCCCTTGACCCGCACCGGGCTCAACGACTCGAGCGGGCCGACGTGCTCCAGCGCCCGGGCGGTGCCTTCGCCGACGAGGATCTCCCCGGGCGCCGCCAGCGCGCAGAGGCGGCTGGCCACGTTCACGGTGTCCCCGATGCAGGTGTACTCGGTGCGCCGCGTGCTCCCCAGGCTCCCGGCGAGCACCGGCCCGGTGTTGAGCCCGATGCCGAGCTCGAAGCAGGTGCCGTCGGTCTGCAGCGCGTTGAGCTCGCCCAGCGCGGCCCTCATCTGCAGCGCGGCGCTCACCGCGGAGGCCGGGTCGTCATCGTGCTTCACCGGCGCGCCCCACACCGCCATCAGCCCGTCGCCGAGGAACTTGTCGAGCGTGCCGCCCCACTCGAGCACCGCGTCGGCGAAGCGCCCGAGCACGTCGTTGAGCTGGCGCATGACCTCTTCGGGCGGGCGCGTCTCGGCGAAGGCGGTGAAGTTACGAAGATCGGCGAAGAGCACGGTAACCACGCGCTTCTCGCCGGTGAGCACCACGTCGCCGGTGCGGAGGATCTCCTCGACCACCGCGTCGGACGTGTAGCGGGCGAAGAGCCGGCGCATGCGCTCGGTCGCCCGGGTGCGGCGGAGCACGGTCTCCACGCGCGCCCCCAGCTCTTCCATCGAGGCACCCTTGTTCACGTAGTCGTCGGCGCCCTCGCGCAGCCCCTTCACCCGCCGCTCGTCGGCGTCGTTGGCGGTGAGGATGATCACCGGCACCGAGGACCGCGGCCCGTGCTTGAGGCGACGGCACACCTCGCCACCGTCGAGGCCGGGCATGTCGAGGTCGGTGAGCACCAGGTCGGGCTTCACCACGTCGACCTGCTCGAGCGCGAGGAAGGGGTCGTTGAAGCAGGTGACCTCGTAGCCCTGGGCGGTGAGCCCTTCCTGCACCAGGGCGCAGGCCAGCTCGCTGTCGTCGATCACCACCAGGCGCTGGCCGTTGGCGGGCACCCGCAGCTCGGCCGTGGTGGTGCGCGACGGCTCGGGCGCCAGCACCGGCGACATGCGCTGCTGCAGCCCCAGCGCCTCGTAGAGCTGCTTGTGGTTGATCGCCCCCTGCTCGACGAGCACCTCGCCCAGGCGCCGGCCGGTCTTCTGCTGGGCGGCGAGGCCAGACGCCACGTGGGCTTCTTCGACGTAGCGCAACCCGACGAGGATCTCCCCGAGGGGCGGGCGATCGAGCACCACCGCGTCGCCCTTCTGCACTGCCAGCGAGAGCGCGCGCTGGAGTTGGCCGCGGGTGAGGTAGCCCAGCGAGAGCAGCGACTCGCCCACGCGGCTGCCGGTCAGCGGCTGGAGCGCGAGCGCCTCCTGCACCTGTCCCTCGGTGACCAGGCCCAGCTGAATGAGGAAGTCGCCGAAGCGGCGGAGCGGGTCGGTCATCAGCGGGACCCGGAGTGTACCCCACCCACGCAGGGCGGCACCTTTGCGTCGATCAGTGCCCCGCGCGCACCAGGGCCATGACGATCTCAAAGAGGATCAGCGCCACCACCATGCCCTCGAGGGTCAGCGCGCGGCCCTGGTCGACCTCGCCCTTGAGCAGCCCGTAGGTCTGCATCAACAGCCGGTGCTTGCGGCTGACCTGCTCAGACCACTTGGTGATGCGCAGCTGGTGGAGACCGGCCTCGTAGACGCGGGCGAGGTACACGTCGCCGACGATCTTCAGCGAGTTCTCGACCCGCTCGAGGAACTCCGAGAGCTCGATGAGCGTCTGCATCTGGTTGCGCAGCGCCCGCTTCCAGGGGCTGAACAGCAGCGAGCTCTGCTTCTGGCCGACGACGTCGTAGATGCGCTGCAGCTCCCCATCGAGCACTGCGTCGTAGTACCGGAGCTCGAGCAGCTGGGCGTTGGCGATCTCCAGCAGGTCGACGATGTCTTCGCTGCCGGTGGGCTCGTAGACGAAGGCCGCGTTCCACTCGACGACGGCGAGATCGTTGGGGGTGTAGCTGTAGTGGTGCCCGAGCACCTCGCCCACCTCACTGTCCGAGAGCTGCTTCTCCTTCACTTCGCCGAGCAGCAGCCGCGCGAGGTTCGGGGTCGCGAGCACCTCCGCCGCGGTGGGGTTGCCCTCGATTTCCCGCACGAAGATGATGGTGTAGCCCTCGTTCTGTTCCCACAGGTGGCCGCCTTCGAAGGCCGGGGCGAGCAGCTTGCGAAGCTTGGCCACCTCCTCGAGCGCGAGCGCGTCGAGGGCCTTGTTGTCGTACAGCTCGTCGGCGATGGGGATCAGCGACTCGACGGTGGTGCCCTTCGTCACCGCCACGCGCACCGAGATCGAGATGGCGCCGTGGTGGAAGAGCGCCGCGTCGAGCTTCACTTCCTGCGACACCCCGCCGACCAGCAGCGGCCGCGAGGCGAGTTCGACCAGCACTGGTGGATCGGACAGCTGGATGTACTCGCTGCCCTCGCGCCGCAGGGACAGCCGGCGAATGCCCGCCCCGCCCTTCTCGATCAACACCCGGCACGCCTCGAGGTCCAACGTGTCGGCGACGTCGAAGATGCGGGTGCACAGGATGTCGGCGTCGAGCAACCGGACCATGCGCATCCATATAGCCGGGGCGGCGATGCTATGAACGTCAACTCGCAACCACGGGGGGGACGCCACATGAAGACCCAATTCGATTTCATCCAGGACCACGAGGCCCAGCGGCCGAACGATCTCTGGCTCACCCAGCCCCTCGGCGGCGGCCAGGTGAAGACCTTCACCTTCGCCTCGGGCCTCGACGAAGCGCGGCGCATGGCCAGTCACCTCGTCTCGCTCGGGTTGCCGCCGGGGAGTCGGGTGGCGATCTTCTCGAAGAACACCGCGTGGTGGCTGCTCAGCGACCTCGCGATCTGGCTGGCGGGGCACGTCTCGGTGCCGATCTACCCGACGCTCACCGCGACCAGCATTCGGCAGATCCTCGAGCACAGCGAGGCGAAGGTGATCTTCGTCGGCAAGCTCGACGGCTTTCCGGCGATGGAACCCGGGCTCCCCGAAGCGGTGCTGCGCATCACCTTGCCCCTGGCGCCGCCGGTGCCGAACGCGACGACGTGGAACGACCTGATCAGCCAAACCGCGCCCCTCGCCGGCCGGGTCAGCCGCCCGCCCGACGAGCTGGCCACCATCGTCTACACCTCGGGCAGCACCGGCGAGCCCAAGGGCGTCATGCACAGCTTCCGCACGATGACCGCCGCGACCGCCTACGCCGACCTGGTGGGCATGCGGCCGGACGATCGGCTCCTCTCGTACCTGCCGCTGGCGCACGTCGCCGAGCGCGCGGTGCTGCAGTCGACGAACTTCAAGGTCGGCTACCAGGTGTTCTTCGCCGAGGGGCTCGACACCTTCCTGCAGGACCTCCAGCGCGCGCGGCCGACACTCTTCGGCACGGTGCCGCGGCTGTGGCTCAAGTTCCAGGCCGGGGTGTTCGGGAAGATGTCGGAGAGCAAGCTCGCCCAGTTGATGAAGATCCCCCTCGTGCGGCGGGTGGTGGGCCGGAAGATCCTCGACGGGCTGGGCTTGAGCGCGGTGCGCTGGGCGGTCACCGGTTCAGCCCCCACGCCGCCGGCGCTGATCCGCTGGTACGCGGCCCTCGGCCTCGAGATCGGCGAAATCTACGGCATGACCGAGAACTTCGCGGTCTCGCACTGTGCGCCGCCCGGGAAAGGCCAGGGCACGGTGGGGCCCGCGATGCCGGGCGTGACCTGCCGCATCTCCAAGTCGGGCGAGGTGCTGGCGAAGAGCCCGGGCACGATGCTCGGCTACTATCGCGCGCCGGAGCTCACCGCGGAGACCCTCGACGACGAGGGCTTCATTCACACCGGGGATCGCGGCGAGATGGACGCCGAGGGTCGGCTGAAGATCACCGGGCGGGTGAAGGAGCTCTTCAAGACCAGCAAGGGCAAGTACGTCGCGCCCGCGCCGATCGAGAGCCAGCTGCTGGCGCGCGCGGAGCTCGAGCAGGCGTGCGTCTCGGGCGCCGACCTCGCCCAGCCCTTCGCGCTGGTGGTGCTCTCGGAGGCGCTGCGGAAGACGGCGCTGATCGGCGACGCGAAGGCGGAGGTGACCAGGCTGCTCGAGCTCCACCTCGCGCAGCTCAACGCGAAGCTCGACCCGCATGAGCAGCTCGAGAAGCTGATCGTCATGAGGGAGGAGTGGACCGTCGACAACGGCCTGCTCACCCCGACCCTCAAGCTCAAGCGCGCGGCGATCGAGGCGCGCTACGGGCCGCGGGTCACCGAGTGGTTCGCCTCGAAAGACACCATTCTCTGGGTGAACTGAGGGCTCAGCCGAAGTCGGCCTGCTTCTTCTCCCACACACCCCGGGCGCGGAAGACGTGCTCGACGTAGTCGGCGTGCAGCGCGTGCAGCGGCGCGGCGACGTCCTCGCCCTCGAGCAGCGCGATGGCCTCGGCGATCGCCTCGAGCGTCGAACGCCCGGCCTCGAAC